>CAZDUL010000141.1:0-9846 GCA_964508635.1 uncultured Allobosea sp.
GTCGAGCCCCTCTTCCATGCGCATCACAGCCACGCCGGTCTCGGTGTCGCCGGCCATGATGACGCGCTGGATCGGGGCCGCGCCGCGCCAGCGCGGCAGCAGCGAAGCGTGCAGGTTGACGCAGCCGAGAGCCGGCGCCTCCAGCACCGGGCGCGGCAGGATGAGCCCGTAGGCCACCACGATGGCGAGATCCGCCTGATGCGCGGCGAAGGTGGCCTGCTCGGCCTCGCCCTTGAGCGAACCCGGCGTCAGCACCGGAAGGCCGAAGCGCTCCGCCGCTGCGTGAACCGGCGACGGGCGCAGTTCCAGCCCGCGGCCGGCGGCGGCCGGGGCGCGGGTATAAACGGCGACGATCTCATGGCCCTGGCCGACAAGTTCGGTCAGGGTCGGCACGGCAAAATCCGGCGTGCCCATGAAGACAAGGCGCAGGCTCATCGGCTCAAAGCCTGCGCTCGCGCTCTTTCAGCGCCTTCTGGAACTTCTTGATGACGCGGTCGCGCTTCAGCTTCGAGAGGTGATCGATGAACAGCACGCCGTTGAGGTGGTCGATCTCGTGCTGGATGCAGGTCGCGAGAAGACCATCGGCATCAAGCTCCTGAGTCGCCCCGTTCAGGTCCATGTACCGCACCCGCACCCGCGAAGGCCGCTCGACCTCCTCGTAGTATTCGGGGATCGACAGGCAGCCCTCTTCGTAGATGCTCATCTCGTCGGAGGCCCAGACAATCTCGGGGTTGAGAAAGACCATCGGCTGCGGTGTCTCTTCCTTGCGGGCCAGGTCGATGGTCACGACCCGCCTGGGCTCGCCGATCTGGATGGCAGCGAGCCCGATGCCAGGGGCATCATACATCGTCTCCAGCATGTCGTCGGCGAGCTTGCGGATATCGGCCGTCACGGCCGCGACCGGCTCCGAGGTGAGCTTCAGCCGGGCATCGGGCAGGATGACGAGGGGGCGGACGGCCATGGCGGTGACGGGCTCTCGGGCAATTCCTCTGCGCACATAAGCAGGCTGTGGGCGGCGGTCAATTCGTTCCATTTCTGTTCTGGAGCAATCGCCGGGTCGCTGCTATGCTTTCCCCATGCAGGGAATCGCGTTCACCATCGGCGACTGGTCCGTCACCTATGCGCAGGCGGCGCTCGGGCTGGCCGCGCTGGTGATCGGGCTGCTCGTGGCGATGCTCTTGAGCCTGAGGCGTGCAAACCTCGAGCGTTCACTGGAGGCTGCCGCGCAGATCGAGCGATCGCGGGAGATGGACGACAAGGTGGCCGAACTGAACCGGCTGCAGGCCGAGGTCACGGTCAGGATGCAGACCATGGCGGAGATCTTCGGCTCCAGGCAATCGGACATGATCCGGCTGATGGCCGAGCGGCTCGACGGCTTGCAGGCCCGGATGGGGCAGGGGCTCGAGGCGACCGGCAAGACGACGGTCGAATCGCTGCAGAAACTGCACGAGCGGCTTGCCGTGATCGACTCCGCACAGAAGAACCTGACGGATCTCGCCGGCGAGGTAATGACGCTGCGCGACGTGCTCGCCAACAAGCAGGCGCGCGGCGCCTATGGCCAGGGGCGCATGGAGGCCATCATCCGCGATGGCCTGCCGCCATCGGCCTATGCCTTCCAGGTCACGTTGTCGAACCGCACCCGGCCCGATTGCGTGGTCGCATTGCCCGGCGATCCGCGCGGGCTGGTGATCGACGCGAAGTTCCCGCTGGAAGGCTTCAAGGCGCTCAAGGAGGCCTCGAGCGAGGAAGCGCGCCGGGCGGCGATGCAGCGCGTACGGGCGGATCTCGCTGCCCATGTGAAGGACATCGCCGAAAAATATGTCGCTGCCGAGGAGACGCAGGACATCGCGCTGATGTTCGTGCCGTCTGAAGCCGTCTATGCCGACCTGCACGAGCATTTCGAGGATGTGGTTCAGCGGGCCCATCGGGCGCGTGTGGTGATCGTCTCCCCCTCGCTGCTCGCCATGGCGATCCAGGTGCTGCAATCGCTGGTGCGCGATGCTCGCATGCGCGACGAGGCGCGGGTCATCCAGGCCGAGGTCGGCAAGCTGCTCGACGATGTGCGCCGGCTCGGCGAGCGCGTTGCGAAGCTGGATCAGCATTTCCGCCAGGCCAGCGACGACGTCGCCCAGATCCGGCTGTCCTCGGAGAAGATCACCAAGCGCGGCGAGCGGATCGAAACCCTTGATTTCGAGGGCGATCCGCAGCCCGCGCCGCGGCTCCCAGCGGCACGCGCGGCCGAATGAGCGGGATCAGCGACGGCTCAGCATGGCGCCGAGCGCCGGGCGGACATTGAGCGACTGGAAGACAACGCAACAGCGTTCGGTGAGCCTGAGCAGCGTGTCGAGCTTGTCCTGCGGCGCGTCCGTGTCGACGTCAAAGGCAAGGCGGATGGCCTGGAAACCGACCGGCGCATCCTTGGCGACGCCGGGCGTGCCGCGAAAATCGAGGTCGCCCTGGGCGCGCACGGTCGCTCCGCGGAGGTCGATCTCCCGTGCGGTCGCCACCGCCTTCAAGGTCACGCCCGCGCACGCCACGAGCGCCTCCAGCAGCATGTCGCCTGAGCAGAGCTCGGCGCCGCCGCCGCCCGTGGCGGGGTGAAGGCCGGCTTCGACGATGGCGCGACCGGTCTCCACCTTGCAGGCGATCCTGCTCTCGTCGATCGTGCCCTGCGCCTTCAGGGTGATGAACGCTTTGGCGGGCGTTTCGCGATCGGGTTCCTTCGGGGACTGCGCAAGACTGTTCGTTATTCCGAACGATCCGCCCAAGGCTGCACCAGCCCCGAAGGCGAGGATGTCGCGGCGGCTGAGGGGCTTCAGGATCGACATGCAGGTATTCCTTTCGTCGGGACAGACAAACAGGAACGAGGACGAAGCCAGAGGCCACCAGCGCGCGTCTCGCGCTTTAACTGCACGTGTTTCGCGCCCGCAAGCTGCACACTCAAATCGGCGCATCTTTGTTCTTCATGGCGGATTGTTCGGTTTGTCAAACGACGCGGCTGTGCCGGGAACGTCCCGGGGCGGAGATGGGCTGAACGAGGCACAGCAGCCCTTTGCGCCCGTCGCCCGGCCCAGCTATTCCATCCGCCATGCGCAAGACCGGTTCGCCCTCGCTCGACCGATTCCTCGCCGATCCGACGGCGTTGGTGGCGCCGCTGGCACCCCTGGAGCGAAGTGAGCTCATGCAGGCGCTGGTGGCGGGGCTCGGCGAACAACTGGGTGAGGCGCGCGCCGTCGCGCACGCGATGCTGCGCAAGCCGCGCTCGGGACTGGCCGCAGCCGGGCTGTTGTCGGACACCATGGACGCGATCGTCACGGCGCTGCACCACGCCGCGTCGCGGCTGTTCTATCCGGTCGAGAATCCTTCGCTGGCCGAGCGCGTGGCTGTCGTGGCCGTGGGCGGATACGGGCGCGGCACGCTGGCGCAGGGGTCCGATGTCGACGTGCTGTTCCTGTTTCCCACCAAGCCGACGGGCTGGGGAGAAAGCGTGGTGGAGAGCATCCTCTATCCGCTTTGGGACCTGAAGCTGAAGGTCGGCCATTCGACCCGCACCGTGGACGAATGCCTGCGCGAGGCTCGCGCCGACATGACGATCCGCACGGCGCTGCTCGAGGCGCGCCTTGTTTGCGGAGACGCGGCGCTCTTTCAGGAACTCGCGCAGCGTTTCGACCGCGAGCTGGTGCAGGGAACCACGGCTGAGTTCGTGCAGGCGAAACTCGCCGAGCGGGAGGTGCGCGTCAATCGGGCAGGGGCATCGCGCTACAAGGTCGAGCCCAACGTGAAGGACGGCAAGGGCGGCCTACGCGATCTCAACACCCTGTTCTGGATCGCCAAATACGCCTACCGCGTGCGCGACCCGCGGGAACTCGTCCGGGCCGGCCTGTTCACGCGGCAGGAATTCGCGATCTTCGCGCGTGCGGAGGATTTCCTGTGGCGGGTGCGCGGGCTGATGCACATCCTGACGGGGCGCGCGGAGGAGCGGCTGTCCTTCGACCTGCAGCGGCTCGTGGCGGCCGAGATCGGATATGCCGAACGGCAGGGGCTTTCCGGCGTCGAACGATTCATGAAGGCCTATTTCCTTGTCGCCAAGGATGTGGGCGACCTCACCGCCATCGTCTGCGCCGCCTTGGAGGAGCGTCACCAGAAACCGCGCCCGACGCTCAAGAACCTCCTGGGTGGTTTCACGCTGCAGCGGCGCAAGCCCTTCCTCGACAGGCAGGACGCCTTCAAGGTCGAGGCGGAGCGGCTGACCGTGCTCGACCCCTGGGTATTCGAACGCGACCCGGTCAACCTGATCCGGCTCTACGCGCTGGCTGCCAAGCACGACCTCGCCATCCACCCCGACGCGACCCATCTGGTCACGCGATCGCTGCGGCTGGTGAACGCCAGCCTCCGGCACGACAAGGAGGCCAACCGCCTGTTCCTCGACATCCTCACGTCACGTCGCGCCCCCGAGACGGCGCTCAGGCGAATGAACGAATCCGGACTCCTTGGCCGTTTCGTGCTCGATTTCGGGCGTGTTGTGGCGATGATGCAGTTCAACATGTATCATCATTACACGGTTGACGAGCATCTGATCCAGGCGATCGGCAAGCTGTCGGAGATCGACGCCGGGCTGATGGCGCAGGAGCACCCGCTCGCAAACGCCATCTTTCCGACGATCGCCAATCGACGCGCACTCTATGTGGCGCTGTTCCTGCACGACATCGCCAAGGGACGCCCCGAGGATCATTCCATCGCCGGTGCTGCCGTGGCCCGAAATCTGTGCCCGAGGCTCGGCTTGACCGAGGCGGAAACCGAGACCGCCGCCTGGCTGGTCGAGCATCACCTGCTCATGTCAACCACGGCGCAGAGCCGCGATCTCGCCGACCCCACGACCATCCGGAGCTTCGCGGAGGTGGTGCAGTCGCTGGAGCGTCTCAAGCTGCTGCTGCTGCTCACCGTTGCCGACATAAAGGCGGTCGGTCCGGGCGTCTGGAACGGCTGGAAGGGCGAGCTGCTGCGCACGCTCTACTACGAGACCGAGGTGGTGCTGGCCGGCGGCCACTCCGCCATCGAGCGCAGGGACCGCGTCGGCCGTTCGCAACGGGCCCTGGCTGCGGAACTGTCGGATTGGAGCGCGCACACCGTCGAGGCCTATCTGGCACGGCACTACCCGGCCTACTGGCTCAAGGTGGACCTGCCCCGCAGGGTGAAACATGCCCGCTTCCTGCGGCGGGCCGAGGCACAGGGCATCACGACGGCCACGATGGTGGAGACCGACAGCTTCCGCGGCGTGACGGAGTTCACCATCCTGGCGCCCGACCACCCCCGTCTGCTCGCCATCATCACGGGCGCCTGTGCGGCCGGCGGCGGAAATATCGTCGATGCACAGATCTTCACCACCACAGACGGGCTCGCGCTCGACACCATCTTCATTTCGCGCGCCTTCGAGCGCGACGAGGACGAACTGCGCCGGGCGGAGCGCATCGCCGGGGCCATCGAGCGAGCGCTCAAGGGCGAGGTGAAAATCGCCGACCTCGTGGCGCAGCGGCGCGCCCCGCCGCCGCGCGCCGGCACGTTCTCGATCGCGCCCGAGGTGATCGTCGACAACGCCCTGTCGGCCCGCCACACCGTGCTCCAGGTGTCGGGGCTGGACCGGCCGGGGCTGCTGTATGACCTGACGACGGCGCTGGGGAAGCTCAACCTCAACATCGCGTCCGCGCATATCGCCACTTTCGGCGAGAAGGCGGTGGACGTGTTCTACGTCGTCGATCTGACCAACGCCAAGATCACCCAGACCGCGAGGCAGCAGGCGATCCGCCGGGCCCTGCTGGCGGTGTTCGAGACAGCCGACACCGGGGTCGAAGCGGGAAAGGCCGCAGCGCGGGCGTGACGTTTCGCCTTGATTTCGGAGAAATCTGTCCCGATATCGCGGTGACGTGACAGATCACCCTTGCGGGCCGGTTGTGACCGGTCCGCCTTGTGATGCGGGGGACCATGAGCGACATCAACAACGACAGGCCCGATGCCGCGCCTGCGACCCAGCCGACCGATACGCCCCAGCCCGAGGCCGAAAGCGCGGCTCAAGATCCGATCGCGACGCTCGAGGCCGAAAAGGCGGAGCTGAAGGACAGGCTTCTGCGCACGCTGGCCGAAATGGAGAACCTGCGCCGGCGCACCGAGCGCGAAGTCGCCGACGCGCGCGCCTACGGTGTGACCAAGTTCGCGCGGGACATGCTGGGCGTTGCTGACAATCTGCGCCGGGCTCTTGAAAGCCTTCCAGCCGAGGCGCGCGAAGGGCTCGACGGCGCAGTCAGGGGCATGGTCGAGGGTGTGGAGCTGACCGAGAGGGAACTGCTCAAGGCGCTCGATTCGCATGGCGTGAAGAAGCTCGATCCGCTCGGCCAGAAGTTCGACCCGAACATGCATCAGGCCATGTTCGAGGCTCCCGATCCGACCCAGCCAAAGGGGCACGTCGTGGCCGTGGTGCAGGCAGGCTTCTCGATCGGCGAGCGCGTGCTGCGCCCTGCGCTGGTCGGCGTGTCCTCCGGTGCACCGAAGGTCGATACGCCGGCCGGCGTTGACAGCCCGACCAACGGCTAAGACGCCATGGGCAGCGACTCGCCCGGGGTGTCGATGGCGGAGCGGCGCGACATCCTCGCCATCGCCGAGGCCTGGGCCCGCTCCGGACGTGGCGTGGCGCTGGCCACGGTAATCGAGACCTGGGGCTCGGCGCCGCGGCCGGCAGGCTCGCATCTGGTGGTCGACGCGGATGGTCTGTTCGAGGGATCGGTCTCGGGTGGTTGCGTCGAGGGCGCGGTGATCGAAGCTGCCCAGGAGGTGATCGGCGACGGCGTCCCGCGATTGCTTGAGTTTGGCGTGGCCGACGAGACGGCGTGGCGGGTCGGCCTCTCCTGCGGAGGTCGCATCCGCGTGCGCGTGGAGAAGGTCACGCTGTGACCAGGGCGATCGACCTCGGACGTGTTGCGACGGGGACTGTGTCATGAAGCTCGAGGCGCTGGCCACGCTGAACGCCGAACGCGCCGCGAGGCGTGCTGTCGCTGTCGTGACGGACCTCGCCTCCGATGAAACCCGGATCGTGAAAGCCCGCGACCTGGAGGCCGTCGAGCCGAGTCTGGCGCCGTTCGTTGCGGAGGCGTTCCGCAGCGGGCAGAGCAGGGTGGCGGTGGTGGACGGGCGCGAACTGTTCGTGGCGGCGCACCTGCCTCCCGTGCGCGTGGTGGCGGTGGGCGCAGTCCACATCACGCAGGCGCTCGCCGCCTACGCCGCGATCCTTGGTCTGGACATGGCCGTCGTCGATCCGCGCGAGGCCTTCGCTGCACCGGAACGGTTCGCTGGCGCGCAAGGCGTCCGGTTGTTGGCGGAGTGGCCGGACGAGGTGTTCGCGCGCGAGCCGCTCGACGCATGGACGGCCTTCGTGGCGCTGACCCACGACCCGAAGATCGACGATGCCGGTCTGCATGCCGCGCTGCGATCGGACTGCTTCTATATCGGCGCGCTCGGGTCGCGCAAAACCCACGCGCGGCGCGTCGAACGGCTCCTTGCAGCGGGTTTCGCAAACGGCGACATCTCCCGCATCCGCGCACCGATCGGCTTGAACATCGGCGCGGTCAGCCCGGCCGAGATCGCCCTCGCGATCGCGGGCGAGATCATCGCCGCGCTGAGGGCCGATCGGGTTGCTGCGAAGGAGAAGGCCAGCCGCGCGGCTGTCGCGGAGGCGGGCTGATGCGGTTCGGGCCGCTGGCGCCAAGGGATGCCATGGGCGGCGTTCTCGCGCACGGCGTGATGGCGGGCGCCGTGTCGCTCCGGAAGGGCCTGGTCATCGGAGCCGATCACGTGGCCGCGCTGGAGGCTGCGGGTGTCGACACCGTGATCGTCGCCATCGCCGGCCCGAACGATCTCGGCGAGGACGAAGCAGCGGCGCGTATCGCGCGGGCTGCAGCCGGCCCCGACAGCGTCCGGTGCGGCGCGCCCGCGACGGGCCGCGTCAATCTGTTTGCGGCGCAGGACGGCCTTCTCGTGGTGGACCGCGCGCGCATCGATCGCCTGAACAGCCTCGACGAGGCGTTGACGTTGGCGACGCTGCCGTCTTTCAAGCCGGTGGTGGCCGGCGAGATGATCGGCACGGTGAAGATCATTCCCTTTTTCGTCGATAACGGGCTTGTCGAGACTGGAGAGACGGTGCTCGCAGGCCTGGAGCGGGCGGTCATGGTCAGGCCCTTCGCAAGGCTGCGGATCGGGGCGATCTCGACATTGTTGCCCGGGATCAAGGCTTCGCTCGTGGACAAGACGATCGCGACTTTCGGGCGGCGGCTCGCGGCCCTCGGCGGGAACGCGGTCATGTCGGACCGGCGGGTGGCGCATGCGACCGATGCGCTGGCAGCGGCCTTGCGGGAAGAGGCGCCGGCGCATGAACTGATCGTGGTGTTCGGCGCCACCGCCATCAGTGATCGGCGCGACGTGATACCGGCGGCGATCGAAGCGGCTGGCGGCACGGTGATCCATCTCGGAATGCCGGTCGATCCGGGCAACCTGCTGCTGATCGGCCAGATCGGCGCATGCCGCGTCATCGGCGCGCCGGGCTGCGCGCGCAGCCCGGCCGAGAACGGCTTTGACTGGGTGCTGCAGCGCCTGATTGCCGGCGTCGCAACGGGACGAGCCGAGATCCGGGCCATGGGGGTCGGCGGGCTGCTCATGGAGATCGTGTCGCGGCCACAGCCAAGAGACGATGTCGGCGCGGCGGCCGGTGCTGTCGCGGCCGTCGTGCTTGCGGCGGGGCGCTCGACGCGCATGGGACGCAACAAGCTGGCAGAGCTGATCGCCGGCGAGCCGGTGGTCCGTCATGTAGTCAAGGTTGCGCTGGACGCCCGGCTGCGGCCTGTTCGCGTCGTGACGGGCCATGACCCGGCGACGATCCATGCCGCACTGGACGGCCTCGACGTTGCGTTCGTCCACAATGCGGACTTCGAGAGCGGGATGGCAGGATCACTGCGAGCGGGGCTCGCGGCATTGCCTGACGGCGTGCAGGCCGCCATCGTGCTGCTCGGCGATATGCCTCTGATCAGCGAGGGCACGCTCGCGGCCTTGATCGAGGCGCACAGGCAGAGGCCTGAGGCGCTCGCGATCGTGCCCACCGTGGACGGCCAGCGTGCGAACCCTGTGCTGATCGGGCGGGGCCTGTTCGCGGCAGTGCAGGGTCTCTCAGGCGATATCGGGGCCCGGAAGCTGATCGAGACGCTGGCCGATGGCGTCATCGAGGTGGAGGTCGGCGATGCCGGCGCGCTGATCGACGTCGATACGCCCGAGTCGCTTGAGGCGGTTCGTCGCATCCGGACATGATGGGATTTCGTTAACGAAGCCGGCGCACGATCCTTCTGGTCCGGACATTGCTTGGGGTCCAGAGCCCGGCCGGTCCGGGAACGCACCATGGAGCAATGGCATGCCTGAAACGACCCGTGTGTCGAGGGACTTCATCAAGCAGCTCGAGGGTTATGGCCTGACCACGGCCGAAATCCTATACCGGCTGCCCGATCATCCCAGCCTGCTGCAAGCCTATATCTGGCAGGAATACGATCTTGCGCCGAAGTTTCCGGTTCTGAACGATTTCCTCGGCTTCTGGACACGCGAGCTCGACGGCCCGGTGGTGAAAGTGACGGTGGCGCACGCCCGCCTCATCAAGCCTTACGAGATCACTGCCGGGAACGGTGTCTTCACCCTGCAGTGAGGCGCGGTCGCTTATTCACATCTCCTATCCCACGAGACCGTGCTAGAGTGCTGATGCCGTTTTCTGCCTGCACGAAACAGCGCAACAAAGATGGGACAGTACTTTCAGAACATAACACA
>CAZDUL010000142.1:0-8926 GCA_964508635.1 uncultured Allobosea sp.
TGCCGATAATGTCGGCGACCGTTTCGCCGACGAGGCGCGCCGGATGCACTATGGCGAGATCGAGCACCGTTCGATCTACGGCACCGCAACCCCCGACGAGGTCAGGACGTTGCGCGAGGAGGGCGTCGAGGCCCACCCCCTCCCCAGCTTGCCGGACGATCTCAACTGAACTGGTCGTTTCAGGCCATGGGTCAGTCCATGGGCCGCGCCGCCGCGACGATGTAATTGACCGCGGTATCGCGCGACAGCCGGAAACCGCCGCCGAGACGGCTGGCCAGATCCGGCACGATTCCCGCCACCTCGCGCACCGCAAAGCCGGCCCGGTTCAGGCCTTGCTCCAGTTCATCGGGGCGGATGAACCTGTTCCAGTCATGCGTGCCGACCGGCAGCCACCGCAACACGTATTCGGCCCCGATGATCGCAGCCGCGAAGGAGCGCAGGCCCCGGTTGAGCGTCGACAGGACGGCGAGCCCGCCCGGCTTCGTTGCGGCATGCAGGCCGGCGAGAAAGGCCGGCACGTCCGCAACATGCTCGACGACTTCGAGGGCCAGCACGAGATCGAACTGATCGCCGCGCGCCACCGTTTCCTCCAGCGGTTCGGCCCGGTAGTCGATCGACAGGCCGGCCGCCTCGGCGTGCCGACGGGCCACCGCGATGTTGTTGACGGCCGGGTCGAGACCCGTCACCGCCGCGCCCAGCAGCGCCAGCGGCTCGCAGAGAAGTCCGCCGCCGCAGCCGACATCGACGGCGCGCAGGCCATCAAGCGGCGTGATCGACGCCGCCTCGCCGCCGAAATGCAGCAGCGCCTGCTCGCGGATGAAGCGAAGCCTGACGGGGTTCATCGCGTGCAGCAGCCTCATCGGGCCATCGACATCCCACCAGGTCGCGGCAAGGCGGTCGAAGCGCGCGATCTCGTCGGCGTCGACGGTGCCACCCATGCCAGGGCGGGGATCGGATGTCCGGGCGGTGCGTCTGCGATGTGTGGCCATCCCCGTTCTCGCCAATCTCGTTCTCGCCTTGTCTCTTGTGCCGGCTTTGCGTCGGCGTCCTGCGCATGTATACGCCCCAAGAACCCCGTCTGGCGAGGCTGCGTTTCGGCGCGCTTTTCCGCCGGCGGCCATTTCGTCCCCTGAAGCCGGATGCAGGCCTTGCGGCGCCGCAGACCGGCTCATCAATCTGGAAATGACGCGCATGGGTCGTCTGGTGATGAAGTTCGGCGGCACCTCCGTCGCCACTGTCGAGCGCATCAGGAATGTCGCACGCCATGTGAAGCGCGAGGTCGAGGCCGGACACGACGTCGCCGTCGTCGTCTCGGCCATGGCCGGCAAGACCAACGAGCTGGTCGGCTTGTGCAGGGAGGCCGCCGCGCTCTACGATCAGGCGGAATACGACACGGTCGTTGCGTCGGGCGAGCAGGTCACCTCGGGGCTTCTCGCCATCGTTCTCAAGGACATGGGGCTGAACGCCCGATCCTGGCAGGGCTGGCAGATCCCGCTTTACGGTTCGGACGCGCATGGATCGGCGCGGATCGTCGATGTCGACGGCACCGGGATCATCAGGGGCTTCGAGGCGGATCGCTCGGTTGCGGTGATCTCGGGTTTCCAGGGGGTCCACCGCGAGACGGGCCGTATCGTCACGCTGGGCCGGGGCGGCTCGGACACCTCCGCCGTCGCGATCGCGGCCGCGATCAAGGCCGATCGCTGCGACATCTACACCGATGTGGACGGCGTCTATACAACCGACCCGCGCGTCGTGCCGAAGGCGAAGCGGCTGGAGCGCGTCTCCTTCGAGGAGATGCTGGAGATGGCCTCGCTCGGCTCGAAGGTGCTCCAGGTGCGATCGGTCGAGATCGCCATGGTGCACCGGGTTCCCACCTATGTGCGCTCGTCCTTCGACGACCCCGCAAACCCATCTCAGGGCACCCTCATCTGCGACGAGGAGGATATCGTGGAGCAGCAAATCGTCACCGGCATCGCCTATTCCAAGGACGAGGCCCAGCTCACGCTGCGCCGCGTGGCCGACAAGCCGGGCGTCGCCGCCTCGATCTTCGGCCCGCTGGCGGAAGCCAACATCAATGTCGACATGATCATCCAGGTGGTGTCCGACGACCAGGCCACAACCGACATCACCTTCACGGTGCCGACAGCGGACTACGACCGGGCCCGCGCGATCCTCGAGAGCCGGCGCGAGACCATCGCCTACCAGTCGCTGCAGGGCGCGACCGACGTGGTGAAGGTCTCCGCCATCGGCATCGGGATGCGCAGCCATGCCGGCGTCGCCGCCCGCGCCTTCCGGGCGCTGGCGGACAAGGGCATCAACATCCGCGCCATCACCACCTCCGAGATCAAGTTCTCGGTGCTGATCGACGCCGAATACACCGAACTTGCCGTGCGCACGCTGCACACGCTCTACGGGCTGGACAAGGCGGCATGAGCATCAGCGAAAAGGCCGCCTGGTCGCGCCGCAGCCTCGCGGCGCAGGCGCTGGGCAAGGTTGATCCCGTCACGCGCGGCGTCGTGCCGCCGATCCATGTCGCGACAACCTACATCCGCGACACCGACAACGCCTATTCCAGCGGCTTCGTCTATGGCCGGCCCGACAACGGGACGGTGCGGGAGGCCGAAGCGGTGCTCGCCATGCTGGAGGAGGCCGAGGCCGGGGCGCTGCTGTTCGGCTCGGGCATGGCGGCGGCGACGGCCGTGTTCCAGGCCCTCGATCCGGGCGACCACATCGTCGCGCCGCGCGTGATGTATTGGGCGCTTCGCAACTGGCTGATGACGGAGGCTGCGCGCTGGGGGCTGGAGACCAGCTTCTGCGAAACGGACGATCTCGATCAGCTCAAGGCCGCCATCCGCCCGGGCCGCACGAAGCTGGTCTGGCTGGAGACGCCCTCGAACCCGTTGTGGACGATCACTGACATCGCCGCGGCCGCCGCGATCGCGCACGAGGCCGGCGCGCGGATCGCGGTCGATTCCACCTGCGCCTCGCCGGTGCACACACGCCCCCTGACGCTTGGTGCGGACATCGTGATGCATGCGGCCACCAAGGTGCTCAACGGGCATTCCGATGTGGTAGCCGGCGCGCTCGCCGCCCGCGCAGACGACGCGTTCTGGAACCGGATCAAGACCATCCGCAAGGGGCAGGGCGCGATTCTCGGGCCCTTCGAGGCCTATCTGCTGATGCGCGGCATGCGCACGCTGCATGTTCGCGCCGAGCGCCAGGCCGCGACCGCGATGGCGCTGGCCACGCGGCTGTCGGCGCACCCCCATGTGGCGCGCGTGCTCTATCCCGGCCTGCCGCAGCATCCCGGTCACGACACAGCGGCGCGGCAGATGGAAGGCGGCTTCGGCTACATGATGAGCATTCAGGTGAGGGGCGGCGAAGTGGCCGCCATCGCGACCGCGGCGCGGGTGCGCCTGTGGAAGCGCGCCACCTCGCTCGGCGGCGTCGAGAGCCTGATCGAGCACCGCGCCTCGATCGAGGGCGCCGGGTCGCCCTGCCCACCGGACCTGCTGCGACTGTCCTGCGGGCTGGAAGACGCGGACGACCTGTTCGCTGACCTCGACATATGCCTTCGTGACGGTCATGTCTGAAGCCGGCTCAAGAGCCCCAACCCCGGCATTTTCCGCATGAAACAACAGCGGCTGCCTGCTAGGCTGTGCCCAGCGCAAGGGAGAAAGCCGCCATGCCGAAGGCCAGGATGTCACGTCGCGATGTGGTGAAGAGCGGTGCGGCGGTCGCTGCTGCTGCAGCCTTGCCTGACGGACTGGCGGCGCAGATGCCTGCCCGCGTCCTGTTGCGCGTGCTGGAGACCACCGATCTCCACGTCAACATCGTCCCCTACGACTACTATCAGGACCGCGAGGACAACACTGTCGGGCTGGCCAAGACGGCGAGCCTGATCAAGGCGGCCCGCGCCGAGAGCCCCAACACGCTGCTGTTCGACAACGGCGACTTCCTGCAGGGCTCCTCGATGGGCGATTGGGTGGCCTACAAGCGCGGCATGAAGCCGGGCCAGACGCACCCGATGGTGGACGCCATGAATGTGCTCGGCTACGCGGCCGCAACGCTCGGCAACCACGAGTTCAACTACGGGCTGGATTTCCTCGACATCGCGCTGAAAGGCGCCAACTTCCCCTTCGTCTGCGCCAATGTCGAGACCGTGGGCGGCCAGACGCTGGTGTCGCCCTGGCGCATCCTCGATGTTTCCGTGCGCGACCAGGCCGGGCAGGCGCAGACACTGAAGGTCGGCGTCATCGGCTTCGTGCCGCCGCAGATCCTGCAATGGGACAAGGCCCATCTCGAGGGGAAGGTGCAAGCCGCCGATATCGTCGACGCCGCCAACCGGCATGTGCCGGTGATGAAGGCGGCCGGGGCCGACATCGTGGTCGCGCTCTGCCATTCAGGGATTGCAGGCGGCGAGCGGCGCGGTGGCGAGGAGAACGCCGCGCTGCATCTGGCCCGTGTCGATGGCGTCGACGTCATCCTGACCGGCCACCAGCATCTGGTGTTCCCCGGCGCCCGCGCCTTCGACAACATCCCCGGCGTCGACAACAAGCGAGGCGCGTTGCATGGCAAGCCCGCCATCCAGCCGGGTTTCTGGGGCTCCCATCTCGGCGTCGTCGACCTGGTGCTGGAACGCGCCGGCGCGCGCTGGACAGTGGCGGACTTCACCGTCGAGGCGCGCCCGATCTTCGAACGGACGGCTGACCGCCGTATCGTTCCCAAGGCCGACGCAGACGCCACCGTGCTGGCGACCGTGACGGCGGCCCATGAGGCGACGCTCGCCTATGTGCGCGAGCCGGTCGGTGAAACCTCCGCAGCGATCAACAGCTTCTTTGCGCTTGTGGCGGACGACCCGTCGGTGCAGATCGTGGCCGATGCGCAGGTCGCCTATGTCGCGGGACTGATGGCGGGCACGCCCCATGCCGGCCTGCCCGTCCTTTCCGCAGCCGCGCCGTTCAAATCGGGCGGGCGCGGCGGCCCGCGCTTCTTCACCGACATCAAGCCGGGTCCGATCGCCATCAAGAACGTGGCCGACATCTATCTCTATCCCAACACGGTGCAGGCGGTCAGGATCACGGGCGGGCAGGTGCGCGAGTGGCTGGAGCGCTCGGCCGGCATCTTCAACCGGATCGAGGCGGGCCGATCGGACGAGCAGCCGCTGATCAACCCGGCTTTTCCCGCCTTCAACTTCGACGTGATCGACGGCGTCACCTACCGCATCGATGTCAGCCAGCCCTCCCGCTACGACAATGACGGGAAGCTGGTGAACCCCGATGCGCGCCGGATCGTCGGGCTGGCGCGCGACGGCAAACCGGTGGCCGACACGGACATGTTCATCGTCGCCACCAACAACTACCGGGCCTCCGGCGGCGGCAACTTCCCCGGCACCAGAACCACCGTGGTGCTGGAGGCGCCCGATCTCAACCGCGACGTGATCGTGCGGCACATCATCGAGAAGAAGCGGATCGACCCCAGCGCCGACAACAACTGGTCGCTGACGGGCATCCCCGCCGACGCCTTCGTCACATTCCTCTCCGGCGCGGGCTCGCAAGCCAGCATTCCGAAAGGACTGCCGGTCGAGGCGTTGGGCGAAACGCCCGAAGGGTTCGTGAAGTATCGGCTGAAGGGATGAGCGTCCGGGCTAGCGTCGCCGGCAGGACGGCGTTGGCAGGTCACAGGCAGGCACTGACCCGCCGATCCCCGGCCGCATGGTGCACCCGGGGCCGGACCCTGCGGGATGGCGGTGCTGCCAGACGGTCGCGATATCGCAGGCTGTCAGCCTGGGCAAATCGCCAAGGGGCCGCGCATTACCCCTTCGCGCGCGCCGCGAGCGCCACGCCCAGCGCGGTGAGCGCGATGCCGGCCCACTGCACGGGATCGAGTACCTCGCCGAACAGCGCCCAGGTCTGCAATGCCACGACCGGCGGCACGAGATAGATGAACGCGGCCGCGCGCGAGACCTCGCCCTTGCGGATCAGCATCAGGTAAAGCCAGATCCCGCCGAGCGAGAGGCCGACCACCGACCACAGGAGCGTCAGCACCGTGGTGGGGTTCCACGAAATCCGCATGGGCTCCAGCAGGAATGCGAGCGGCAGCGTCACGACAAGCGCGCCAAGATACTGCACGGCCGTCATGGTGCGCAGATCGCCGCCCGGCTGGAAGCGCTTCTGGTAGAAGCTGCCGATGGTGACAGCAAACATGCCGCCGATGTTGACCAGCATCGGCAAGGCTACCGCCCACAGGGCCCCGGCCGGCACGCCGCCGAGCTGCGGCGCCAGAACCAGCAGGATGCCGGCAAAGCCGATGCCGATGCCGAGCCAGCGCAGCGGTGCGACCCGCTCGCCGATGAGGAGCGGCGCGAAGGCGGCGGTGAGGATCGGCTGCAACCCCGCGATCGCGCCCGACACGCCTGCCGGTAGCCCGGCCCGCACCGACCACCACACGCCCGACAGGTAAAGCCCGTGGAGCAAGGCGCCCGCGATCAGCGGATGAACCCATCCGCGCCAGTCCCGTGGCCACGGCACGCCGGCGATCAGGGCAAGCCCCGCCAAAAGCGCGGTCGCGCAGACAAAGCGCACGGAGAGGAATGTCAGCGCATCGGCATGGGGCGCGGCATAGCCCGCCGCCAGCCACCCGGTAGACCAGATGAACACGAACAACAGGGGCGCAAAGCGCAGGAAGGCCTGATCGGCGGTCATGACGGGTCCGGCTTGTCGTGGTTGCTGTAGCGCGGCCACGTGCCTGTGTCGCCAGCCGGTTTCGCAGGTCACCTCTGCGTTCAGGCCTGATCCGCCGGCGCCCAGCGATAGGTCCAGGTCGGATAGCCGGCCGCGCTGACACCGGCCTCGCCGCGCCGGAAGCCCATCCGCTCATAGAAACGGATGGCGCGAGGATTGGCCTGATTGACGGTTAGCGACAGCCCGTCCGGGCGAAGCCGCGTGGCATCGTCGATCAGGGCGTCTGCCACGCCCAGACCCCAGAACTGCGGCGCCACCGCGACCTGATCCACATATCCGCTGTCGGTTTCGAGCGTGTAGAACCCGGCGACCGTATCGGTCTCCACAAGGGCCATGCGCCAGAGCGCGCCGCCGGCCTGTCGTTGCTCGCGCAACCACGGTCGCCTCGCCTCGAAATCGACCTCTGGCAAGGTCCGGGTCCAGGCCTCGACCCAGAGCTGCTCGACCTCGCCCCAGCGCGCGTCATCCATCGGCACGATGCGCAGGGACGCAACCACCCGCACGATGCTCAGCGCTCCGTGATCTTGAACTCGATGCGACGGTTGCGGCGGAAGGCCTCATCGGTCTGGCCGAGCTCGAGCGGCTGGAACTCGCCGAAGCCGGTGGCGGCGAGTCGCTCCGGCGGCAAGCCGCGGCTGGCGAGGTACTCCACCACCGAGACGGCGCGCGCGGTCGACAGGTGCCAGTTCGACGGGAACTGCGCGGTTCGGATCGGCCGAATGTCCGTGTGGCCGTCGACCCGCACGATCCACGGAATATCCGGCGGGATCTCGCGCGCGAGATCGAGTAGCACCGCCGCGAGCTTGTCAAGTTCGGCCTGCCCCTCCGGCTTCAGCACGGCCTGCCCCGCATCGAAGAACACCTCGGACTGAAAGACGAAGCGATCGCCGACAATACGGATATCGGGTCGGGCGCCGAGGATCTGGCGCATGCGGCCGAAGAAGTCCGACCGGTAGCGCGCAAGCTCCTGCACGCGCTGGGCGAGCGCCACGTTCAGCCGCGCGCCGAGATCGGAGATGCGCGCCTGGCTGTCGCGCTCGCGGGCTTCCGAGGCCGACAGTGCCTCCTCCACGGCGGCCAACTGCCGGCGCAGCGCCGCAACCTGCTGATTGAGGAGCTCGATCGCCGACTGCGCCCGCTGCGAGCGCTGCCGTTCGGCATCCAGAGCCCCTTGCAGCTGTCCGGCACGCGCCTGCGCGTCTGCGGCCGCACCCGCGCCGCCATCGAGCAGCCCCTGCAGTCGTCCCCGCTCGCTTTCGGCGCGGTTGAGGGTCGATTGCAGAAGCGTGAGGTTCTCCTCGAGCGTGCGCTTCTGGGTGCGTTCGAGCGCCAGCAGATCCGTAAGTTCCGCAATCTGGTTCTCGAGCCGGCGAAGCGCCGTGTCCTTGCCGGTGATTTCCTGGCTGAGGAAGAACTGGCCCAGCACGAACACCGAGAGCAGGAAGACGATGCCGATGAGAAGCGTCGAGAGCGCATCGACGAAGCCGGGCCAGTAATCCGGCCCCTCGCGGCGGCGCGCGCGGGAGAGCGCCATCGGCCTACTCCGTCCGCGCCCGTTCTGCGAGCAGGCGCTCCAGCAGACGGCGCGTGTCCCTCTCGCGCTGCGACTGCGCCTCCACCCAGTCGCGGATCAGCTGCTGCTCGGAGCGCATGTGCTGAACCAGACCCTGGATGCCCTCGGCGAGATTGGCCATCGCCTGCGTGGCCTGCTTTCCGCCGCCGCTGGTCTCGGCCAGCATGCGCACAGCCTGCTCCAGCCTGATCACGGTATCGGGCGACAGCGTCGCCGGGGCGACGGCAAGGGGAAGCGACAACGGCTTCGATGCCGCAGGGGGCGTCGGCTCCGTTGCCGCCGACACCGACCCGGACGCCAACCACTCCTCGATCTCGTTGCGGAAGCGGCGCTGGGCCTGCCCGAGCTGCAGATCGAGAAAGCCGAGGATCAGCGAGCCGGCAATGCCGAACAGCGAGGACGAGAACGACAGCCCCATGCCAGCCAGAGGCGCGGACAGGCCGGCCTTGAGCTCCTCGAACAGCACGCCAGCGTCCGCTCCCGTCCGCAGCGTGTTGATGACGCCGCCGACCGAACGCACGGTTTAGAGCAGGCCCCATAACGTGCCGAACAGGCAGAGGAACACCAGTAGGGCCCACCGCAAGCGCAGCGTCGCCGCCCCCGACGCCCC
>CAZDUL010000143.1:0-12712 GCA_964508635.1 uncultured Allobosea sp.
GGGGACGGGTCACACAGGGGCGGGCAAGACGGTGCCCGAACAGACACAGGGGCGCGGCCACATGCGCGCGAACCGGACAAACGCAGCAGTCGCGAGGGCTCCGCACCCGCTTGCGGCGACATCCGGCGTGATTGTGGGGCAGAGGGGTGGCGCATGGCTGCGGGTCGTGTCGACACGAGCCATGTGCGGATTACGCGCGGCCCTGGTGGCCGGCTGCGCCGCGATCCTTGCTATGACGGCCACGCACGCGACCGCAGCGACCGATGCTGTACGGCAGCCGAAGACGCCGGAACGATTCGAGCCAGCGGAGAGCCTGGAAGGCAATTATCTCGCAGCGCTCATCGCGGGGGCCAGCCGCGACAGCCATGCCGCCGCGAATTTTCTGCGGGAGGCGCTGCGCGCCGATCCGCGCAATGTCGAGCTTCAGGAGCGGGCTTTCGTGGCCTTCCTGACCGACGGCGCCATGGCGGATGCGTTCCGCCTCGCCGAGCGCGTGATCGCCCGTGATCCGTCCAACGCGCTGGCGCAGATGACACTCGCTGTGCGCTCGATCAAGAACCGCCAGTTCACTGCGGCGCGGGAGCGGCTGCGCACCGGATCGCGGGGTCGCGCCGCCGACATCACCTCGACGCTGCTCACCGCCTGGAGCTTCGCCGGCGCGGGCGAGCAGGCGCGCGCCATCGAAGCTGTCGACAGGATTCGCGGCGACAAGTCCCTGACCACCTTCCGCGATTATCACGCCGGGTTGATCCTCGACCTGCTCGGGAACGGCGCGGAAGCGCAGAAGCGGATGCGCGCTGCCTACGAAGCGGATTCCACAACGCTTCGCATCGTCGATGCCTGGGGCCGTCTGCAGTATCGGCGCGGCGATGCAGCCGGTGCGCGCGAGACCTACGAGCGCTTCAACCGCCTCTTGCCCAACCACCTGATCGTGCGCACGGCGTTGCGCCGGATCGATGCCCGCCAGCCGCTGACACGCGCCGTGACCAGCGCCCAGGGCGGCGCGGCGGAGGTGCTCTACGGGCTCGCAAGCGCCGGCAGCCGCGACGACAACGAGACTGCGGTCGTCCAGATCTATCTTCGGCTTGCGCTCTATCTCGACCCGACCCACGAACTCGCCATCCTGACGCTCGGCGATATGCTGGAACGGGCCAAGCAGCCCGATGACGCGATCGCCGTCTACGAGCGCATGCCCGCCGGTGCTGCGCTGAAGGCGTCAGCAGAGGTGCAGATCGGACTGGCGCTGGAGACGCTCGGTCGCAAGGAAGAGGCGGTCCAGCATCTCAACGCCGCGATCAAGGACGACCCCGACGACATCGAGGCGCTGTCGGCGCTGGGCGGTCTCTACCGGGGGCGCAAGGAATTCGACAAGGCGGCGGAGGTCTACGAGCGCGCGATCGCGCGCATCGGCTCGCCGCAGCGCCATCACTGGAGCCTGTTCTATGCCCGCGGCATCGCCTACGAGCGCACCAAGCGCTGGCCGCTGGCGGAGGCCGACCTGAAGAAGGCCCTCGAACTGCTGCCCGAGAACATGAACGGCAACCGCGCGTTGGTGCTGAACTATCTCGGCTATTCGTGGGTCGATCAGGGCGTGAACCTCGATGAAGCCTTCGCGATGCTCAAGCGCGCCGTGGAACTGAAGCCCCGCGACGGCTACATCATCGACAGCCTGGGCTGGGCCTATTTCCGGCTCGGCCGCTACGAGGATGCCGTGCGGGAGCTGGAGCGTGCAATCGAGCTGAAGCCCGCCGACCCGGTCATCAACGATCATCTGGGCGATGCCTATTGGCGCGTCGGCCGCAGGCTGGAGGCCCGCTTCCAGTGGAACCACGCCCGAGACCTCAACCCAGAGCCCGAAGACCTCGAGAAGATCTTGCGCAAGATCGAGAACGGGCTCGATGATCCGCCGCAGCCGGCCGCCGCGACGGTCGACCCGTCGCAGCCGAGGAATGGTGGTTGAGCCAACGCTTTCGCGGGGCTGTTTCCGGATCCGGGTTGGCGTGATCGGGGCGGACGGATGCCTGTTTCGTGATGCTGAGCACACGCGCACCGGCCAAGATCAACCTCACGCTTGCAGTATTGGGCCGGCGCGCCGATGGCTATCATGAGCTTGACAGCCTGGTTTCCTTCGCCGGCGCGGCGGACGCTTTGTCGCTGACGCCGGGCCCCGCGCTGGGCCTCGAGATGAGCGGTCCGTTTGCGGACGGGCTCAGCGTCGGAGGCGACAATCTGGTTCTGAAGGCGGCGCACGCCCTTGGGCAGGAGATCGAAGGCCTGCGCTGGGGGCGCTTCCATCTCGTCAAGCGGCTGCCGATCGCCTCCGGTATCGGCGGCGGCTCTGCCGATGCGGCGGCCGCCTTGCGTCTGCTGTCGCGGCTCAACGGGATCTCGCTTGCCGATCCGCGGATACGGCGCGCGGCACTGGCGACCGGAGCCGATGTGCCGGTCTGCCTCGCCTCGCGCGCGCGACGCATGGAGGGCGTCGGCGAAAAGCTCGGCCCGAAGCTCAACCTGCCCCGACTGTTCGCGGTACTGGTCAACCCTCTGGAGCCGACGCCGACGGCCGCCGTGTTCGCAGCGCTGGGACTGGAGCCCGGCGCTGCGGGACCATCCGCCGCCCGGTCGTTACCCGCGCCCACGGATTGGCCTTCGCAGCCGGACGCTTTCGTGCGGAAGGTGTTGTCGCGCCATGGAAACGATCTCGAACCTGCGGCCCTCGCCGTCAGGCCGGCAATCGGTGCCGTGCTGGAGGCGCTGCGCGCCAGCGAAGGCTGTCGACTGGCGCGCATGTCCGGATCGGGCGCAACATGCTTCGGGCTGTTCGCCGATTGCCGCGCCAGCGCAAGGGCCGCGCGCGCGATCAGGGCGGCACACCCAGGCTGGTGGGTGAAGGCGACCGTGCTGCGCTAGCGATCGGACCGCGCCGGCTCAATGCGCGCGGGCGATGCAGAAATCCACGGCCTCCAGAAGCGCGCCCTTCATCTCGCTGTCCGGGAACAGCTCCAGCGCGTCGCGGGCCATGGCGCCGTAGTGGCGCGCGCGCTCGACCGTGTCTTCCAGCGCGCGATGGCGGCGCAACAGCGCGATCGCCTGGTCGAGGTCGCCCTCGCCGATCTCGCCGTCCTGAAGGGTGCGGCGCCAGTAGGCGCGCTCCTCGGCGCCCCCGCGCCGGAAGGCGAGCAGAACCGGCAGGGTGATCTTGCCCTCGCGGAAATCGTCGCCGACATTCTTGCCGAGCTTGGCGGCTGTGCCGCCGTAATCCAGGGCATCGTCGATGAGCTGGAAGGCAATGCCGAGGTTCAGGCCGTAGCTGCGGCAGGCCGTGGCCTCCGCCTTCGGTCGCTCGGCAATGACGGGGCCGACCTCGCAGGCGGCGGCGAACAGCTCGGCCGTCTTGCCGCGAATCACGGCGAGATACTCGTCCTCGCTGGTTTCGGTATTCTTGGCGGCCGCGAGCTGCATCACCTCGCCCTCGGCGATCACAGCGGCGGCAGTGGACAGGATGTCGAGCGCGCGCAGCGAGCCGACCTCGACCATCATGCGGAAGGCCTGGCCGAGCAGAAAATCACCGACAAGCACGCTGGCCTCGTTGCCCCACAGCATACGGGCCGCCAGCCGGCCGCGGCGCATGTCGCTTTCGTCAACCACATCGTCATGCAGCAGCGTCGCGGTATGCATGAACTCGACAGAGGCTGCGAGCTTGACGTGGCCGTCGCCGCGATAACCGCAGAGCGCGGCGGTGGCGAGGGTGAGCATGGGCCGAAGGCGCTTGCCGCCGGAAGAAATCAGGTGGTTGGCCACCTCCGGGATCATGGCGACCTCGGAGCCCGTGCGCGACAGGATCATGGCGTTGACGCGCTCCATGTCGGGTCGTGTCAGGCCGACAAGACGATCGATACCGCCCGTGCGGACCTCGCCCTTCTCCTCGAATGGTACCACCAGTCCCAAAGGCGTTCCCCCCAACTCGCACGCGCGGCCTCGACGCGACCATGGCCGGAGCGGCCTGGCACGGGCTGCGTCCATGCGACAATTGGCGGAAGCCCGCAAGCCGCTTGCGGCAAAGCGACGCCATGGGCCAGTGTCCGTGGCATGGTCGAATTGATCCGCACCGACAATCTCGTCACGATCAGCGCGGTGGAGGCGCTGCTGGCGTCGGCAGGGATCCATGTCTTTGCGGCCGATGCCCATGTCAGCGCGCTCGAAGGCTCGATCGGCGCTTTCCAGAGGCGGCTGCTGGTGCCGGTTGATGACGCCCAGCGGGCGCGTCGCCTGTTGCTGCAGGCAGGTTTCGGAGACGAACTGCGGTGAGCCGCCACGGCATGCCGGAACCAGCCGCCGGGGTGATCGTCCAGCCGTGGCTGTCTGGCCGCCTGAGGCTCGCGCAGATGAAAGCCGGTCATCGCGTCGGCACCGACGCGATGCTTCTTCTGGCCGCGTTGCCGGAACCTGATGGCGGCGTGCTGGCCGATATCGGAGCCGGTGCCGGCGCGGTCGCCCTCGCGGCGCTGGCGCTCGGCCGGGCCGGGAGTGCCGTGCTGGTGGAGCGCGAGCCTGCCATCGCCGCGCTGGCCCGGCGCAACATCGCGGACAACGGTCTCTCGGACCGCGCCCGTGTCATCGAAGGCGATATCACAGGCCGGGCGGCCTTGCTGGCCGCCGAAGGGCTGCTGCCCAACAGCATCGACACGGTGGCGATGAACCCACCCTACAACACGCCCGGCCGGCATCGCGCTTCGCCCGACGCCCTGCGCGCCGCCGCGCATGAGCTCGCGCCGGCCAACCTCGACGGCTGGCTGCGGGCCGCAGCGCGCGTGCTGCATGGAGATGGTCGACTGGTGATGATCCATCGACCGGAAGCGCTGCCGTGGCTGCTGGGCCTCATCGCGCAGCGCTTCGGCGCGATCGCCATCAGGCCCGTCCACACGACGCAGGGCGAACCGGCGCGGCGCGTGCTGGTGACGGCGCGGGTCAACAGCAAGGCGCCGGCAGGGCTGCTGCCGGCGCTCGTGCTGCACGATCGGTCGGGGGCGGCGACCCCGGACTCGATCGCGCTGCATCAGGGAGCCCTGCGCCTCGGGTGAGAACGCGGCTAAGGGCCCCTCATTCAGCGGCAGAATCGGCGCTTCTCGACGGTCCAGCCGTAGCCGTCCCAATAACGCATGTGGCGGACCGAGCAGCGCGGCGCGAAACCGCCATGATCGCGCAAGCCGTAGACCGAACGGGTGCGATAGCCCCCGCCACGATCGCCCCAGCCATCGTCCCAGCGGGAATGACCCCAGCCGCGATCGCTGCGCCAATGCGGGCGATCCGCGAAGGGATCGCGATGATGCCAGTGGCCGCCGTCATGGCCGCGCCAGTGGTGACCGCCCCCGCCGATGGTGATCGACCAGGACTGGGCCGCGGCGGGGGTGACTGCGGCGGACGCCAGGCTCGCCAGCGCGAGAGCGGCTGCGGCAGCGATCCCGGTGATGAACATGCGTGACATGATGGCGCTTCCTGCTCTGACGCCCGTGGCCGGGACACCATGTCCGGACCGATCTTCGCGAGCGTCGGAGCCATCATGCGCTGGACCGGCTGAACGCACCCCGAGCGGGCCGTTCAGCCGGCATTCAAAGCGCTCACCAGCGGCAGATGCGCTGCGGGCGATGCACCCAACCATAGCCCGTCCAGATCGGACGATAACGCACCGTGCAGCGCGGGCCGTAGTAGGCCGGCCGCACATAGACCGGCCGGTAGCGCACGGGACGGTAATATACAGGGCGGTACCGCACGACGCCGTGGTGCACGACACGGTGCCGAGCCGGTCGATACACGACGCGACGGTAGGTCTTGCGATGGTAGCCGACCTGCGCGATGTCGGCGGCGGCCTGTTGCTGTCCGGCCGTCTGCACGGCCGCGGCACCGCCCGCGACGGGCACGGCCGAAGCCGGACCGGCGCTCGCGACCGCCAGGCCCACCATCATCAATCCGAGCACGAAACGCTTGATCATTGGGACACTCCCCGGTTTCCAGCTGTCGGGCTGTCAAGTCCATGCAACCGACGGGACAGGACAGCCCATCTCGTTCCAACCCATTTCATGTCACATCGCCCGAGCCAGGCTAGGGCAGGCCAGATGAACCGTCGCACAACGCCGGAAGCGCGAAACAAGCGGCGTTTACGGTCTTGCGGCGATCGGATGATCTTTCAGCACCCCCGAGCTGATTCCGCGGTGGAGCACAGGCCGCTTGCGCCAACCGCCGAACACGGCACATTACGGCGCAGAACCGGCCGGCGCACGGGCGCTTCGAGCGAGAGATGGAGAGCACAGCCATGCGCTGGGAGGATTACCGCCAATCCGATCATGTCGAGGACCGCCGCGGGCAAGGAGGCGGGTTTGGTGGCGGCATGGTGCCAGGCGGGCGTGGCGGCCTCGGACTGGGCATGATGCTGGTGCTCGGCCTCGTCGGCTACGCGCTCGGCATCGATCCGCGCCTGTTGATGGGCGGGGCGGAGCTGATAACCCGCACCAGCCAGCCTGCGCAGCAGCAGGCACAGCCGGCATCACGTCCCGAGGACCAGCTCGGCCGCTTCATCTCCGCCGTTTTGGCGCAGAACGAGGATGTCTGGTCCAAGGTCCTGCCGCGAGACACCGGCCGCCCCTACGAGCCGCCGCGGCTGGTCATCTTCGATCGGGTCAGCCGCTCCGGCTGCGGCACGGCGGATGCCCGCATGGGGCCCTTCTACTGCCCGCTCGACCGACGGGTCTATCTCGACACGAGCTTCTTCCAGGAGATGCAGCGCAGGCTCGGTGGCGGCGGCGACTTCGCCTATGCCTACGTCATCGGCCACGAGGTCGGACACCACATCCAGAACCTGCTCGGCATCCTGCCGCGCGTGCAGCAGATGCGCGAACGCGTCTCCGAGCGCGAGTCGAATGCGCTGTCGGTGCGCACCGAACTGCAGGCCGACTGCATCGCCGGCGTCTGGGCCTTCCACCTCAACCAGGCCCGCCGCCTCGACCAGGGCGACATCGAGGAGGCGCTGAACACGGCCTCGGCCATCGGCGACGACAAGCTCCAACGCGCCTCGCAGGGATACGCTGTGCCGGACAGCTTCACCCACGGTTCGGCCGAGCAGCGCCAGCGCTGGTTCATGACAGGCTTTCGCTCCGGCACGCTGAAATCCTGCGACACCTTCTCCGTCCGATCCCTCTGAGCGAGTGCCTTCCCATGTCCCGAATCGACGAGACCCGTCCCTTCCAGCCCGTCGGCATTGCCGTGATCACGGTATCGGACACGCGCACGCTGGCCGATGACCGCTCCGGCGATACGCTCGTCGAGCGGCTGACTGCCGCCGGCCATCGCCTCGCCGGCCGCACGATCGTTCCAGACGACCGCGATGCGATTACAGCGGCCGTGCAGGGATTTGTCGCGGATCCGGCGGTCGATGTCGTCATCACCACCGGCGGCACTGGCTTCACGGGCCGCGATGTCACGCCCGAGACGCTGGAGCCGCTGTTCGACAAGCGGATGGACGGCTTTTCCTTCCTCTTTCACCAGATCTCGGCGGCCAAGATCGGCACCTCGACGATCCAGTCGCGGGCGACGGCGGGTCTGATCGGCACGACCTTCGTGTTCTGCCTGCCCGGCTCGCCCGGGGCCTGCCGCGACGCCTGGGATGGCATCCTGTCCCTGCAGCTCGACTACCGGCACCGGCCGTGCAATTTCGTCGAGATCATGCCACGGCTCGACGAGCATCTGAGACGAGGGGCCGGAAAGGCCTGAACCGCTCAATTGCGGTGACGCGTCGCGGCGAGCAGCGCCGGGACGCCGGACAACCTCCCCTGCAGCACCATGGCGCGCGGTGCGAGAAGCCCGGGCGCAATCCGGCCAGCAGGATTTGCCAGCGCCAGACGCGCTCGCAGGTGCCCCAGCACCTCGCGCCGCGGCAGGAAGGCGGCCCGAAAGGCCGGTGGCGACTGTAGCATCAGGTGGCGCTCGATCGCCGCGATCCAGCCATCGTCGAGGCCATCGCCGGCATCGAGCAGCAGAAGCCAGCTGCCTCTTGCCGCTTCGGCAGCCAGCCGCCACTCCTGCGCGGGAGACACGATGAGGCTCGCGCCCATCGCGTCGGCGATGCGTTCAGTATCCGGATCCTCCCGGCTGGCCAGCACGACGGCATGGCTGAGCAGCCCCTCCGCAACGGCCGGGACCAGTCCCGCGAGCGTGAAGGCGAGCGCGCCGGGCGCGGAAGCGGTGCGAACGAGGGCAGACAGCATGAGCCGGCTCTTTGTCGCCACGCTTTCCCCAACACAAGCTCAGCTTTTGTGCACAGGCGGCGATGGTGACGCCGCTTGACGATGTTCTTTTTATGTTCGTATAAACGAAACGCGAACATCAGGTGTCCGCCGTCACATGACGAGGGATTTGCTGCAAGAGGATGCGCAATGGCGATGGCCCCGATTGACCATCATGGCAGCACGGCTCGACCTGCACTGCGGGTTGTTGCGCGCGAGCCGTGGCGGCAGGCCGGCCATCGGCTCGACCCCGAACTGAGGCGCGGGCGCGGCGCCACGATCAACCCCGATGCTCGTTACGAAACCCAGGCGCGGGAGATCGAGGACGATGGCTGGGGCTCGCTGGGCGAGTTGTCGCCCATTGCGACCGCGGTGGCCGTCCAGCACGCTCGCCCCATCATCACCCGCAATTAGTCGCCCACCATTGCCTTCGAGCGCTCGATCCACCCGTCTCGCGGCTGCGAGCATTGCTTCCGCTCCTGCTTCCCCAGGCCGAGCCACGCCTATCTCGGCCTGTCGCCGGGGCTGGACTTCGAAAGCAGACTGACCGCAAAACCCGATGCGCCGCAGCTTCTCGAAAGGGAGTTGAGCGCGCCGGGCTACCAACCGCGCAGCATCGCGATCGGCACCAACACGGATGCCTACCAGCCGATCGAGAAGAAGCTGCGCATCATGCGCGGCATCCTCGAGGTGCTGGCGCGCTTCGAGCACCCTGTGGGCATCGTGACGAAATCGGCGCTGGTGCAGCGCGACATCGACATCCTGGCGCCGATGGCGGCGAAGGGGCTGGCGAAGGTTGCGATCTCGGTCACCACGCTCGATCCGAGGCTCGCCCGCACGATGGAGCCGCGCGCGGCAAGCCCGGCGAGGCGCCTCGAAACAATCAAGCGCCTCAGCGAGGCCGGCATCCCCGTCACGGTGCTGGTGGCTCCGGTGATCCCGGCCATCAACGATTCCGAGATCGAGCGCATCCTGGATGCAGCTCATGCCAATGGCGCGCGAGAAGCCGGCTATGTGTTGCTGCGCCTGCCGCTGGAGGTGAAAGATCTGGTGCAGGACTGGCTGATGGAGCACCATCCGGACAAGCTGCGCCATGTCATGAGTCTGGTGCGCCAGACCCGGGGTGGTCGCGACTACGATGCAAGCTGGGGGCAGAGGCAGGTGGGTTCCGGGCCCTATGCCTGGATGATCGGCCGGCGCTTCGAACTGGCATCCGAACGTCTGGGCTTCAACCGCAGCCGCACGAGGCTGCGCACGGACCTCTTCCGGAAAGCCGGCAACGGCCCGGAGCAGTTGTCCCTCCTGTAGTTGCTGCCGGCAGTTGTCACGATCCGGCCGTCATGGAACAAGGCGGCCAGCCGCGATCTGCCGGCCGTTACGGACCTGCCGCTTGCCGCAGTCAACGCACATCATCGAAGCCCTGGTCGCCGGCGTCGACGAGGTCGGGCGCGGGCCGCTGGCCGGTCCCGTCGTGGCGGCGGCCGTGATCCTTGATCCGCGCGACATTCCGCAAGGACTTGCCGATTCGAAGCGATTAACGGCAGCGCAACGAGACGTCCTGTTCCCCCAGATCCTGCAACGGGCGATCGCGGTCTGTTTCGCCAGCGCCGGACCGGTCGAGATCGACCGGGTGAACATCCGTGCCGCGACGCTGGCGGCGATGGCGCGCGCGGTGAAGGGCCTTGCCATTGCGCCAGCGCGCGTGCTGGTCGATGGGCGCGACCGCATCGCCACGGCCATTCCCTGCGATGCGATCGTCGGCGGCGATGGCCGCGAGCCGGCGATCGCCGCGGCCTCGATCGTTGCAAAGGTTGTGCGGGACCGCCTGATGGCCAGGCTGGGTGACGCCTTCCCCGTTTATGGGTTCGCCGACCATGCCGGGTACGGGACGGCGGCGCATCTCGACGCGATCGCGCGCCATGGCCCCTGCCCGCATCACCGCTACTCGTTCAGCCCGATGAAAGGGCGCTGGCTGCGCGGCTGAGCGCGACGCCGGTTGTGCCGGCCCACCCGGCAAAATCTGCAGCCCCAAAACGGGACGCTCGGAAATTTCCCCGGTGAACCGGCCTTTTACCCCGTTTTGGCAAGGTGGCACCGTTGAGTTGCGTAACTGGTGCAACGCCATGGGTACCTTGCGTACCGGGGCGTCCGGCGCCCGCGCCCGGATGGATGTACTGCGTACCGGGCAGCGCGCGTCGGAGCCTCGGGTCGGGCTTTCCGCCCTTCCGATTGACCACGTGCTTCGCGGCGACTGCATCGCCGTGTTGGACACCCTGCCGGCACATTCGGTTGACCTCGTCTTCGCCGATCCGCCCTACAGCATGCAGCTGGGCGGCGATCTTCGGCGCCCCGACGACAGCCTCGTCGACGCCGTCGACGACGCCTGGGACAAGTTTGCCTCCTTCGCCGACTACGACGCCTTCACCCGCGCCTGGCTGATGGCGTGCCGGCGCGTGCTGAAGCCGGACGGAACACTTTGGGTGATCGGCAGCTACCACAACATCTTCAGGGTCGGCGCGCTGCTGCAGGATTGCGGCTATTGGCTGCTCAACGACGTGGTCTGGCGCAAGGCCAATCCGATGCCGAATTTCCGCGGGCGGCGCTTCACCAATGCGCACGAGACGCTGATCTGGGCCGCGCGCGACGCGAAATCGCGATACACCTTCCACTACGAGGCGCTGAAGGGCGGCAATGACGACGTCCAGATGCGCTCGGACTGGTTCATTCCGCTCTGCACCGGCGAGGAGCGGCTGAAGGACGCGGCCGGCGAAAAGCTGCACCCCACGCAAAAGCCCGAAGCGTTGCTGGCGCGCGTGCTGCTGTCGTCGACACGACCGGGCGATGTCGTGCTCGATCCGTTCTTCGGAACGGGAACCACGGGCGCCGTTGCGCGGGCGCTCGGCCGCCATTTCGTGGGCATCGAGCGCGAGGAGACCTATGCGAGCGCGGCCGAGGCCCGGATTGCGGCGGTGAAGCCGCTACCGCCCGAGGCCTTTGCGACGGCGCCTTCGAAGCGCAGCGAATCGCGCGTACCGTTCCTGACCATCGTCGAGGCCGGGCTGGTGAAGGCAGGCGAGACGCTGACCGACTCGAAGCGGCGTCACAGCGCCGTGGTGCGCGCCGATGGCGCGCTGGCGCTCGGCCCCATCGTCGGGTCGATCCACAAGGTCGGCGCACTGGCGCAGGGGCTTCCGGCCTGCAACGGCTGGACGTTCTGGCATGTCGAGCGCGGCGGAAAGCTCGTGCCGATCGATGATTTCCGCGCCGATGCCCGCGCGAGGGCCGTAGCCTGACCGCTACTGCCTTCTCGCTTCATGTCCGAGGAGCGCAAGTCCGGCCGCAATGACCTTGCGCATCACGGTCGGCAACGGCTCTGCGGCAAGCGCGGCTTCCGCGACGAAGCGATGGCCGGGCGGGACTTCAGCCGCCTCCGGCCATGCGGCGGCGCAGACAGTCAACGCGAGCGGAAAATGCGTGAAGACATGGCGCACCGGCGTGTTGCCGACGCGCCATTCCGCTTCAGTCGGCGCAGCATCCAGCCGCGGCCGCGCATCGCCAGCGATCCAGGCCGAGGTGGGCACCTCGCTCATGGCGCCGAGCAGGCCCTTTTCAGGACGGGTGCGCAACAGGATCGCGCCATCGGCCCGGCGGGCGACGAAGGCGGTGCCATGGCGCAGCGCCCCCTCCTTCTTCGCCGCCTTGCGCGGATACTGCTCCTGCATACCCGTGGCGGCGGCCGCGCAGGCGGTTTGCCACGGGCACAGCGCACAGGCAGGGCTGCGCGGCGTGCAGATCATGGCGCCGAGATCCATCAGGGCCTGCGCGAAATCGCCCGGTCGGTCGGAAGGCACGACCGTCAGCAACGCATGACGGATCGTGCCGCGCGCCGCAGGCAGGGGTTTCTCCAGCGCCATGATCCGGCTGAACACGCGCTCGACATTGCCATCGACCGCGGCCGCGACCTGTCCGAAGGCAATGGCGGCGACAGCGGCGCTCGTATAGGCGCCGATGCCCGGCAAGGCGCGCAGCCCCTCTTCGCTTGAGGGGAAGCGCCCGCCATGCCGCGCCACAACGGCCTTGGCGCAGGCATGCAGGTTGCGGGCGCGGCTGTAGTAGCCGAGCCCGGCCCAGGCGCTCATCACCGCTTCGGCTGGCGCCGCCGCGAGATCGGCGACCGTGGGAAACCGCGCGAGGAATGCCGCGTAGTAAGGCTTCACGGCCGCGACCGTCGTCTGCTGCAGCATGATCTCGGACAGCCAGACCCGATAGGGATCGGGAGACTCGCCCGGCCGCGCACGCCAGGGCAGATCGCGGCGATGGCGATCATACCAGGCCAGCAGGACAGCCGGATCGAGATGGCTGGAAGCGAGCGGGGAGATCATCGCAAGCGGATGTAGCTTGCCCCGGGCACGCAGCAAGAGATTGCCGCCTTTGCT
>CAZDUL010000144.1:0-13802 GCA_964508635.1 uncultured Allobosea sp.
GGGGATCTCGAAACCGGTGATGCGCGAGTCCCCGCCATCAGGAGCGGCGGTCCCGCCAGGCGGCGCCCCTGGACCGGGGCGCGGAGGACCCGAGCAAGCAGCCCCTCGGCGGTCTGAGGATGCATGGCGGCATGGAAAGGGCCATGTCCGTCAGTTGGCGCGGTTCGGGAAAAGCGGCCTGACCGCCGCCGCGCTCATGCCGGCATTGTCATGGGCGACGTCCGGCACGAATTCGATGGTCCAGTTGAACGGGACGCCCAGACGCTTCGCCTCGCTTTCGGCCACGGCGAAGTAATGGCGTCCGCGATCGAGCCGATTTAGCCCCTGCCGGTCGGCGTTGGCGTCGCGACGCAGGCTGGGATGGGCGGGGTCGGTGTCCCGATCGCCCAGCAGGATGACGAGCGGCTTTGCGAAATTCGCCTTGACCCGCTCGTCCGTCGCAGGGCTGCCCTTCAGACCATAGGGAAAGGGCTCGCTGAACACCGGAAGCGTATACCAGCCGGCATTGGCGGCGAAGGCCATCTCGACGCGCGGGTTCTCGGCATAGGTGACCAGCCGATGCACGAACTGCGCGCCGGCCGAATGACCGAAGAGGGCGTAACCGTTCCGTCGCGAGCCCGTGCCGAGGCGAACCGCATCGAACACCGCCTCGATCGCGCGCCAGGCCCAGCGCTCGGGCGGCCGGGCCGCGCCGCCCTCCCGGTCCACCATGTTGCCGAAATTGTAACCGGCCACGCCTGGAAACTGGGCCTGCGACATCTCGGGAACGACGAGCAGGAATCGGTGCTTCTTGGCGTGCTCGATCCAGTTGTCGCGGTAGACGTCGGCGTCACGCTGGACGCCATGCATCACGAAGACAATCCGGTCTGTCGGTCGCAGACCCGCAGGTCGGTAGGTCCAGACGGTCAGCGCCGACCCGTCGGGGGCCGCGCCGGGCACCTCGATGACGGCGGAGCCAGGCGGCACCCTCACGCCGGCCTCGCGTGCACCCTGCGTGTCCGGCAGCGGCGCCGTCTGCGCAGCCGGCTGGGCCCGCACCTGCCCAGCGAGGGCGCCCGCAACGACGGCCAGAACCACCAACAGGATCCGAAACACACCGTGCGACACAACCCCCTCCTTGGCCGGTTCAGCAGGCGTTCACCCCCGACAATCTAGTTCGCAAACGAGCGCCGCGAAAAGACGGCTTGGGGATGATCTGGGGCTGACAACGATGGCGATGCCGCTGCAACCGCGCGGACGCACGGTCTGGGTTGCCGTCTGCGTCGCAGCTGCGTGGCTGATCCTGGCCTGGCCATGGCTCAGCGGCTCGGTCACCATACCCTATGACGCGAAGGCACACTTCCAGGCCCAGCTCCAGTTCCTGGCCAACGCCCTGCATCGCGGGGAGTCGCCCTTCTGGAATCCGAATGTATTCGCCGGTTCGCCGCAGATCGCGGACCCGCAATCGCTGATCTTTTCCCCCGCCATCCTGCTGGCCTGGCTCAGCCCTGCACCCAGCTTCCGGCTGATGGACGGATACACGCTTCTTCTGCTGCTGGTCGGCGGGCTCGCGATCGCCGCCCATGGCCGCGAGATCGGCTGGAGGATGCCAGCGCAGGTGGCCGCGGCGCTGGTCTTCGCCTTTGGAGCCTCGAGCGCGTGGCGGTTGCAGCATATCGGGCAGGTGCAGAGCCTGTCGTGCTTCGCGGTGTCGTTCTGGCTTCTGTCGCGGGCCTTGCGGACCGGCTCCGCGTGGAGCGGAGCCGGTGCGGGCTTCGCGGCGGGATTGATGCTGGCCAATCCCGATCAGGTGGGCTTTCTGGCCTGCTGGCTGCTGGCTGGTTACGTGCTGTGGCACTGCGGCGGCGTCTGGCGCGACCGAAGCCGCCTGCATCGCAGCATCAGGCCGCTTCTTGCCGGGACGATTGTCGGGCTGGCGACGGTGGTGGCTCCGCTGACGATGGTGCTGATGTTCTCGCACGCTTCGAGCCGCGAGCTGATCGACTTCGTGGAGGCGGGCCGCGGTTCGCTGCATCCGGCCTTCCTTCTGACCGCCGTGATCGGCGACCTGTTCGGTGCTGCCGATCCGGCGGTCGACTACTGGGGCCCGTCCAGCGCAGCCTGGGCGCCGGGCTCGCTGACGCTGGCGCAGAACATGGGCCAGGTGTATGTCGGTCTCGCCCCGTTGATGGCCGCCGTGGTCCTCGTATCCCGCGGCTGGAGGGCGATGTCGGGCGATGCACGCTTTGCGCTGATCGCGCTGGCGACGATGACGATCTACGCGCTCGGCTGGTTCACGCCTGTCTTCAGCGTGCTGTTCGAGGCCGTTCCCGGCGTTAATCTGTTCCGCCGTCCGGCGGACGCCACGTTTCTGATCGGAGCCTGCATGGCGCTGCTGACCGGCCACGGGCTCACGGCGCTTGGCGTTCGTGCGCTGTCGCGCTCGGAGGCGGCGCTTCTGGCGCTCGCGGCGCTGGCGTGCCTCGCACTCGGGGCCAGCCTCGCGGCCGTCCATGGCAGGCTCGGCGTGGCCCGACAGCCTATCGCAGCGGCTGCGGTGTGGGCCGGCATCTCGCTTGCGGCGCTCGCGCTCATCGGCCGGGCCCATCCTGCATGGCCTGCGCTCCACCGGTTCGCAAGGCCGGCGGGCATCGCGGCGCTCGGGCTGATCGCGGTTCTGGCTGCGGATCTGCGCTGGCACAATGGCCCCAACGAATCCACCGCCCTGCCGCCCGCCATCTATGCCGAGCTCGACCCTGCCACCTCGAATCCGACGGTGAAGCTGGTGAAGGGCCTGCTGGCCGCATCGACCGGCAGCGCCAGGCGCGATCGCGTCGAATTCGTGGGGATGAGCTTCCACTGGCCGAACCTCGGCCTGATCCACGGCTTCGACCACGCGCTCGGCTACAACCCGCTGCACCTCGCCGAGTTCACCGAAGCGACCGGCGCCATGGATCACATGGGGGAAACCGGCCAGCGGCCGTTCACGCCGCTCCTGCCATCCTATCGCTCCCAGCTGGCCGACCTTCTGGGCCTGCGTTACATCGTCAGCCGCGCGCCGATCGATCAGGTCGACCCGCGCCTGAAGGCAGGCGATGTGAAGCTCGTGGCGGCCACGGCCGAGGCCTTCGTTTACGAGAACCCGCGCGCGCTGCCGCGCGCCTTCGCGGTCGGCGCCGTGCAGATCGCGGACTTCGCCCAATTGATGGAGCAGGGATTTCCCGCCGGCTTCGATCCCTCGCGCACGGCGCTGGTCGAGAGCTGGCCCGATGATCTGCCGTTACCCGACGGGCGCAACGCGAGCGCGCGCGTGCGCTCCATGCGGTATGGCAACACCGAGATCGTCATCGAGGCAGAAGCCGGCGCGCCTGCCCTGCTGCTGCTCAACGATGTGTGGCACCCTTGGTGGACCGCGACAGTCAATGGCGTCGAGACGGACATCCTCAAGGCGAACGTGCTGTTCAGGGCCGTTCCGATCCCGGCCGGCGCCAGCCGCGTCGTCTTCCGCTTTCGCCCGCTCGAAGGGCTGGTGGCCGAACTGCGCGAGCGGCTGCTCGAGGACGACGCCCAACCGGACATCGCGGTGATGCTGCCGTAGGAGCCGGGCTCGGTTCAGGCGCCAGGGTCACCCTTGAAGCCGGCGGCGGCGATGCCGGCCATGGCGGCGATCTCGTCGTTGTCCGAGGTGTCGCCGGAGATGCCGACCGCGCCGATCACAGCGTTGAGCTCGTCCCGGATCAGCACGCCGCCCGCCACGGGAATCAGACCCCCGACCGCATGGGTCGCTGCGGCGATGAAATGCGGGCGCTCGGCAGCCATGCGGCCGATCGCGCGCGAGCCCACGCCCAGCGCGATCGCGCCCTGCGCCTTGCCGCGCGCGATGTCGCCACGCTTGAGGGAGGAGCCATCTTCGGCCGCGAACGCCTTGAGCGCGCCGCGCTCGTCGAGGATCGCCACTGCAAGAGGGTTCATGGAACGGCTGCGCCCCTCGGCGAGGGCAGCGGCCAGGATGGTCTGCGCGGCAGCAAGCGAAAGCGGCATGAATGAATCCCGTGGCTGTGGATGACTGGGTCCCGCCTGTCTCCACACCCGCCGCCCGGCGTCAAGCGCGCCGGAGACTCACCTGCGCGTATCGTGCCGGGATGGTTCGATCATCACGACCTGTCGCGACGCGCCGGATCCGGCGCCTGCGCCGCCGAATGGGCAACCGGTTGCTGCGGCTGGCGCCGGGCCATCGCGAAGGCCCAGAGGCTGGCCATGAGAAAGCCCAGGCCGACGACGAGGAAGGGCGTCGCCGTCTCATGCAGATGCAAGACCGCAGCCTCGACTGCCGAAAGACCAAGAACAACCAGTTCCGTCATTCCGTCCTCCCCTGCGCCGCTGCTCGGTGCCGAGAGCGTTGCGAGCCTCGCCAGCAACCAGCACAATCCGCGATCCGGCATGATGCGATGCAAGATGTGGCCCAGTCATGGCGCATGCGGGCGATGATCGGCTCGCCATCGATCACGAAAGCGTCATGACGGGACTGCACTGGGCCAGAGCTGCACGACGTGTCGGCGGCGCTTGATCTTTGCCGCCGTCGCATGCTTTCTGTCGGCCGCAGCCGATGCCGACAGGTCAGGGCCAAAAGGGGAGAAGTCACATGGGTCTGTTCAAGTTCATCAAGGATGCCGGCGCCAAGCTGTTCGGCGCGAGCCCGGCGCAGGCCGCCTCACCGGAGACGCTGCAGAAGGAGCTTGCCAGCCATGGCCTGCCAGGCGTCGAGGTCTCCGTGAGCGGCGACAAGGTGACCGTCACGGGCCAGGCCATGACAACCGAGGAAGCCGAAAAGATCATCCTCGCGCTTGGGAACACGGTCGGTGTTGCAGAGGTCGAGAGCAACCTCATCGTCAACAACGAGGTGCAACCTTCGGTGATGTACACCGTGCAGAAGGGCGACACGCTGTGGAAGATCGCGGAGGCCCACTACGGCAAGGGCAAGGGCGCGAAGTATACCGAGATCGTCGCCGCCAATTCTCCGCCCGTGAAGAACCCCGACCTGATCATGCCGGGATGGGTGCTGCGGATTCCACCGCTGTCCTGACCCAATCTTCCTCCGGTCCGAACCATGCGGCCTGCACCGCGCCCCAGCGCCGTCCGTTAATGCGGATCGGCGCCGATGCGGTGCGCGCCAGCGCTCCGAAGGCCGGGTCGAGCGGCCGCTGTGCCGTATGCAGCAGCGGATCGGGCGAAAGCCGGGCGGCGGCCAGCGCCGTGAGGCTGTTATCGTAACTCAGGTTGCGCGACAGGTGCGCGTTCGCCAGCGGCTCGCCCTGTCGCTGCGGCGCGGAATGGCGTGCATCCTGTGCGACGCGGTGCCCATGAATGTCGCTCACGCAGACATCGAAGCCGCCAGCGGGGAAGGCTTCGACAAAGCGATCGAGCAGCGGCGCGAGCGCCTGCGCGATCAGCCGCAGGCCTGGCTTGGTGAATTGCGGTGGCTCGCTGCCCGCGACCGGCTGAAGCGCCTCGGCGAATAACAGCGCCTCGTCGAGACGGCCCGTCTCGATCAGGTGTTCCAACGCACGCTCCGCTGCGGCGGCGAGAGTGCAGACGGCGGCGAGCTCTTGCCTGTTGCGCGCCTCCAGCGCGGCCAAGAGGCGCAGAAGCCGAACCGCCACCCCATCCGGCAACGTCTCGACCACATGGCTGACGGCAAGCCGCTCCAGCGTCACCGCGGCGACCCGCACCGGCCAGGCTCCGACATGAGCCAGTCGCATCAGGCCGAGCTTGTCCTGCACCAGAATCACCCCCTGCGGTCGCGTCACGTTGAGCCCGGCGCTGCCGATGTTGCAGGTTTGCACCGGGTGCTCCTGCCCATCGAGGGTCAGCCAGGCAGGCATGATCAGCGTCCAGCGCGGCGTATCGCGTTGTTCCGCGCCGGTGAGGCGGGCGGTGAGCGCCAGCCGTTGCGCGTCGAACGTCGCTTGCATCGAGCGCGCCAGACGACGGATCGACCGGGCAGCATCGGCAAGTTGCATCGACATCGAGGCCGGCTCGACCTGTGCGACCGGCGCTGATGCGGCCACGACCGGCTGCATCAGCCATTCTCCATCCGGACCCTGGCGAACCTGGATACGCTGCATGAACGCGCGACCTCCTGGATGCAATCTAAGGTTGAATCCTGAAAGGACCGTTGCTCTTGCTGGCACGGGCTTGACAGGGAATGGCCGCGCTGGCGACCTTCGCGCCCGCATGGGGGTTTGCGCATGAAGATTGTGGAGATTGATCGCGAGGCGCTTGCAGCCGGGCTTGCATCGGACACCGTGTTGCTGGTGGACGTCCGCGAGCCTTACGAATTCGCCGCCGGCCATATTCCGGGGTCGATTTCGATGCCGCTTTCGCGGTTCAACCCCCATGCCCTGCCCGACCCGGTGGGGCGCAGGGTGGTGTTCTCATGTGCGACGGGCGTGCGCTCGCTCCACGCGCTCGCCGCGGCGCAAGCTGCGGGGCTGGCTTTCGACACCCACTTCGCCGATGGCATCAGGGGCTGGCTGATGGCTGGCGGGCCGCTTGCGCGCTGATCGGCCAGCCGCCGATGCCGCCGTCGTCCTGCGCCGATGCGCCACGGGGCAAGCGCAGCAGACACGGCGTCTGCGGCTTGTCACGTGACGCACCGGTTCTAGATCGCGCGTTGACGGATTGACCGGGCAGCGCGGTGATCGGGCTGCTCTCTGACGGACACCCTCAGCATGAAGCCGATGAAGTTTGGTATGGGCCAGCCGGTGCGGCGCGTCGAGGATCGGCGCTTCATCACTGGCGAAGGACGCTACACGGCCGACCTTATGCCTGAGGGCGCGCTGCACGCCGTGGTCCTGCGCAGCCCTCATGCCCATGCGCGCTTCCGCATTGCGGACCTGTCCGCCGCCCGCGCCGTGCCCGGCGTCCGGCTGGTGCTGACGCATGCGGACATTGCGCATCTCGGCGACCTGCCCTGCAAGGGGCTGATCCAGACGATCGACGGCTCGCCGGTGAAGCCGACGCCGCATCCCGTGCTGCCGGTCGACACCGTGCGCCATGTCGGCGAACCCGTGGCCTTCGTGGTCGCGGACACGGTCGAGGCGGCGCGCGACGGGGCCGAGGCGATCGCAATCGACTGGGAGCCGCTTCCGGCGGTCGCCGGAATCGCCGAGGCCCTCGCGCTGGACGCGCCTCTGGTCTGGGCGGACCGGCCGGGCAACATCGCCTTCGTTGCCGAACAGGGCGACCGCGATCGCACCGAGGCCGCTTTTGCCAAGGCAGCACGCACGGTGAGCCTCAGCGTCGTCAACAATCGTCTCGTGTCCAGCTTCATGGAGACGCGAGCCGCGCTGGCGACCTATGATTCGGGCACCCAGCGCTGGACGCTGACGCTCGGAAGCCAGGGCAGCCACGGGGTGCGCGACCTGCTCGCGAAGTCGGTGTTCCGGGTGGATCCGGCGCGCATCCGGGTGGTGACGCCCGATGTAGGCGGCGGTTTCGGCACCAAGATCTTTCTCTACAGCGAGTATCCGCTGCTCATGGTCGCGGCGGAGCGGCTTGGCCGGCCGGTGCGCTGGGTGGCCGAGCGCACCGAGCATTTTCTTGCCGACACGCATGGTCGCGCCAACCTCACCACCGCCACCATGGCGCTCGACGAGAAGGGCCGCTTCATCGCCCTTAAGGTCGACCTCAAGGCCGAGATGGGCGCCACGCTCTCGCAATACGGCCCGTTCATTCCGTGGGTCGGCACGACGATGACGCAGGGGTGCTACGATATTCCCGCCGTGCACGTCACCCTCACCGGCGTTCTGACCCACACCACCCCGGTCGACGCCTATCGGGGCGCAGGGCGGCCCGAGGCCGCCTATCTGATCGAGCGGCTGGTGGACGAGGTGGCGCGCCAGACGGGCCGCTCGCCCGACACGGTGAGGGCGCAGAATTTCATCAGGCCGGGGCAGATGCCCTACCGCACCCAGACCGGACCGGTCTATGACAGCGGCGAGTTCGAGGGGCACATGCGCCGTGCCATGGAGCTGGCCGACTGGGACGGATTCCCGAAACGCGCGAAGCAGGCCCGGAAGCTCGGCCGCATCGCCGGAATCGGCATGGCGAGCTACATCGAGGCCTGTGGCGGCGGCGGTCCGGAAAGTGCCTGGGTGACGATCGAGGCCGATGGTTCGGCAACCGTGCGCATCGGAACGCAATCCAACGGGCAGGGCCACGAAACCGCCTACGCGCAGCTGGTGGCAGAGGAGCTCGACCTGCCGCTGGACCGCATCCGGGTGCTCCAGGGCGACACCGACACCATCGCCCACGGCTCCGGCACGGGCGGATCGCGTTCGATTCCGGTCGGCGGCGCGGCGCTCGCCCATGCCTCGCGCACTCTCGCGCGCAACCTCAAGGAGATCGCCGCCGAGGCGCTCGAAGCGGCCGTGGCCGACCTCGAAATCGTCGAGGGCACGGTGCGGATCGCGGGCACGGATCGGCGCCTGGACTTCGCCGCGCTGGCCGCGCACCCTGCCGCCACCAGCGACAAGCTCGCTGTCAAGGACACCTGGAAGCCTCCGGAGGCGACCTATCCCAACGGCACCCACATCGCCGAGGTCATGATCGACGAGGCCACGGGGCATGTCTCCATCGAGCGCTACACGGTCGTCGACGATTTCGGCGTGACGCTGAATCCCCTGCTTCTGGCAGGCCAGGTGCATGGCGGCACCGCTCAGGGCATCGGGCAGGCGCTCATGGAGGAGGTGCGCTTCGATGCGGAGGGGCAGATGCTGACGGCCTCCTACATGGACTATGCCGTGCCGCGCGCTGTCGATCTGCCGGCCATCACCTTCGAGACCCGCAACGTCCCGTGCCGCACCAACGCCATCGGGGTGAAGGGCGCAGGCGAGGCCGGCGCGATCGGCGCCTGTCCGGCCGTGATGAACGCCATCGTCGATGCGTTGGCCCGGGCGGGTGCGCCGACAGCCATCGACATGCCCGCCACTGCGCCGAAGATCCGGGCCCTTCTGGCGCAACGGCAAGGTTCTTGATACGGGATCTTGCATCCCTGCAAGGCTGCCATGGCAATATGGAGGATCGGTTCACGAAGTTGGGAGTGGCGATCTTCCTGTCATTGTGACCTGCTCTAGTTTGCGTGTGCGGCAATCATGCCGCAGGTGATGTTGCCCCGCCCGCCGGGCCGTCCGGCCCCGAAGCGCTCCCAGCTGGAGAAGCCCATGTCGTCTCGAACCGTGTTTGCCCGCATTGCCGCCGCCGTCCTCGTGCTCAGCCTCGGGGTGAGTGCGGTCCTCGCCGACTCTCCAGCCATCCAGGCCCGCAAGGACATCCTCAAGACGTTCGGTCCTGCCTCGCGGGCGCCCGGCCTGATGCTGCGTGGCGAGCAGCCCTTCGATCTGGCCACGGTGCAGGCCGCCCTGCGCGTCTTCGCCGAAGGCGCGCCGAAGCTGCCCGCACTGTTCCCGGCCGATTCGCAGACCGGCGACACCAAGGCGTTGCCGGCGATCTGGGCCGAGAAGGACAAGTTCAACGGCATCTTCGCCACGCTCGAACGCGAGGCGAAGGCAGCCATGACCTCGATCACCAACGAGGCCACCTTCCGCACCGAAATGCCCAAGGTGCTTGGCACCTGCAGTGCGTGCCACAACAGCTATCGTGCACGCTGATCCGAAGCGGCAGCCGGGTCGCTGACGATGAGCGAGACGATCCTCCCTGACGCGACCAGCCCGGATGCTCAGAAGAAGGTCAGGGCGTGGGATCTTCCCACGCGCCTGTTCCACTGGACGCTTGTGTTTTGCGTCTTCAGCGCCTGGCTGTCGTTCGAACTGGCGCCGCGCATCGGCGACCCGACGCTCATCTGGCACCGCTGGAACGGCTACGCGATTCTCGTCCTGCTGGTCTTCCGGCTGATCTGGGGCTTCGTCGGCGGCTCGACGGCCCGCTTCTCGGCTTTCGTCCGCTGGCCCTGGACCGCTTTCGCCTATCTGCGCGACAGCTTTGCGGGCAAGGCGCGTCCCTTCCTCGGCCACAATCCGGCCGGCGCCTGGATGGTGCTGGCGCTTCTCGGCGTGGTCGGCGCGCAGGCCATCCTCGGGCTCTACACGCTGGAGCACAACGAGATCGCCGCCGGCCCGCTGCAGCGCACGATCATGGATGACGAAGCGCTGACGAAGACCATCCAGTGGCTGCATGCGAGGGGGTTCTACGTTCTGCTGGCGCTGGTATGCGTGCACGTCACCGTCAATGCGCTGTCGATGAAGGGGCTGATCCCGGCCATGGTCACAGGCCGCAAGAAGGCCGAACGCTTCGAGGATCAGCCGGAGTTGACGGGCGGCGCGCCGCCGCTGGCGCTGGCCTGCCTGGCCGCGGCGGTCGTCATCGTATTCGGCACGATCACGCTGATGGGCGGGCGCATCCTGTGACGCGCTGCTGACGCGGCGGCGGGCGGGCGCTAGCATCGTTCCATGCTGCTGAACCTCTTCACGGCGCTCAGGCAGGCGAAGGTGCCGGTCAGCCTGCGCGAGCACCTTAGCCTGCTCGCCGCGCTCGACGCCGACCTCATCGACGGCAGTGTCGAGGACTTCTACCACCTCGCCCGCGTCGCGCTGGTCAAGGACGAACGCCATCTGGATCGCTTCGACCGCGTTTTCGGCGAGGTGTTCAAGGGCGTGGTGTCGCTCACCGAGGCGCTGGAGGCCCAGGCGATCCCCGAGGACTGGCTGCGCAAGCTCGCCGAGACGCTGCTGACGCCCGAGGAGCGCGCCGAGATCGAGAGACTCGGCTGGGACAGGCTGTTCGAGACGCTGCGCCAGCGCCTTGCCGAACAGAAGAGCCGGCATCAGGGCGGCTCGAAATGGATCGGCACCGCCGGAACCTCGCCCTTCGGCGCCTATGGCGACAACCCGGAGGGCATCCGGATCGTGCAGGACGGCAACCGCCGCTTCAGTGCGGTGAAGGTCTGGGACAGGCGCGAATTCCGCGATCTGGACGACAGCCGGGAGCTCGGCGTGCGCAATCTGCGGCTGGCCCTGCGCCGCCTGCGCCGGTTCGCACGCACGGGCGCGGCCGAGGAACTCGATCTCGATGGGACCATCCGCTCCACCGCCGAGCATGGCTGGCTCGATGTGCGCCTGCGCCCCGAACGGCGCAACGCGGTGAAGGTGCTGCTGCTGCTCGATGTCGGCGGTTCGATGGACTGGCATGTCGAGCAGGCGGAGGAGCTGTTCTCGGCCGCGCGCGCCGAGTTCAAGCACTTCGCCCACTACTACTTCCACAACTGCCCCTATGAGCGGCTGTGGACCCAGAACCGGCGCCGCCACGAGCACATGATCGACACGCTCGATGTGCTGAGAACCTATCCGCCGGACTGGCGCGTGGTCTTCGTCGGCGACGCCAGCATGAGCCCCTACGAGATCATCCAGCCGGGCGGCTCGGTCGAACACTGGAACGCGGAGGCCGGGGAGGTCTGGCTGCGGCGTTTCGTCGACCGATTCCACAAGATCGCGTGGCTCAACCCGTCGCCACAGAGCGGCTGGCGCTACACCCAGTCGATCACGCTGGTGCGCCGGATCATGGGTGAGCGCATGTATCCGCTGACGATCGAGGGGCTCGATCAGGCCATGCGGGCGCTGGTGCGATAGCGAGACGGCCGGACAGGGCCAAGGTGACTGCTCACGCCAGCCCGGCCTTCTCGAACAGCAGCCGCGAGGCGGCGTTGTGCGCCTCGACCTGCCTTCCGATGTCGATGGTGACGAGGTTGCCCTCGCGCACCACCACCCGCCCGTTGATGATGCTCCAGCTGGCGCGCGCCGGCGTACAGAACACCAGCGCCGCAACCGGATCGGCCATGGCGCCGGCGAAATCGAGGCCGCGGACATCGAAGGCCACGAGGTCGGCGGCGAAACCGGGCGCAATCTGGCCGATGTCGTCGCGGTTGAGAACCTTTGCGCCACCGCGCGTCGCAAGTTCCAGCGCCTCGCGGGCCGTCATCGCCCGGGGTCCGAAGCCAACACGCGCCAGCAGCATGGCGGTGCGCACTTCGGCCAGCAGATGGCCCGAATCCGCCGAGGCCGAACCGTCCACGCCAAGCCCCACCGGCACGCCTTCGGCGCGCATCCGGCCCACGGGCGCAATGCCGGAGGCAAGCCGCATGTTCGAGCACGGGCAATGGGCGACGCCCGTGCCGGTGCGGCCGAACAGGCGGATCGCCGTCTCGTCGAGCTTGACGCAGTGGGCATGCCAGACATCCGGCCCCACCCACTCCAGATCCTCGACATATTGCGCCGGCGTCTTGCCGTAGACCTCCAGCGAATAGGCGATGTCGTTGTCGTTCTCGGCCAGATGGGTATGCAGCGAGACGCCGTATGCGCGCGCCAGCTTCGCGCTTTCGCGCATCAGGTTATCGCTGACGGTGAAGGGCGAGCACGGAGCCAGCACCACGCGGAGCATGGCAAAGCGGCTGTCGTCGTGCCAGCGCTCCAGCAGGCGCTGCATCTCCTTCAGGACCGCCCCCTCCTCCTCCACGATGGCGTCGGGCGGCAGGCCGCCCTTGCTTTCGCCCACCGTCATCGCGCCGCGGGCCGCATGGAACCGGATGCCGACACGCTGCGCGGCATGGATCGCCTCCTCCAGCGTAGCCCCGTTGACATAGAGATACTGGTGGTCGCTGGAGGTGGTGCAGCCCGACAGCACCAGCTCCGACATCGCCGTCACCGCCGAGATGTGGAACATCTCAGGCGTGATGTTGGCCCAGATCGGGTAATGCGCGCGCAGCCAGCCGAACAGCTCCGCATCCTGCCCCGCCGGCGTGGCGCGCGTGAGCGACTGCGACATGTGGTGATGGGTGTTGACCAGACCGGGCAGCAGCACATGTCCCGTCAGGTCGATGACCTCGTCGAACGGGCCCCGATGCGCCGCCACGATCTCGGCGGTAGGGCCGACGGCCACGATCTCGGGGCCGCGCACGAGGACGGCGCCGTCGGCAATCTCGCGCCGCGCGTCGTCCATTGTGGCAAGGCGAAGCGCATTCTTCAGCAGCAGGCTGCGATGGGTCATGGCGAAATCCGGCCTTTCAGGTCGAAAAGGTGAAAGCGGGGCGGCGCAACCTTACGACCGCAGACCAGCTCATGTCCCGCGATCCAGGTGACGCTGCCGTGACGCTTCAAGGCCCCGCCAGCGCGCTGTCGAGCAGGCGGCGGGCTGCGGCGCGCGCCTCCTCGGTGATCGTGGCTCCCGCCAGCATGCGGGCCAGCTCCTCGGCACGGGCGGAATCATCAAGGGCGGCGACCTGGGTGGCGACGCGCTCGCCGTCGACCGCCCTTTTCGAAATGAGGAAATGGCGCGTCGCCTTGGCCGCGACCTGCGGCGCGTGGGTGACCGACACCACCTGGACGCGCTCGGCGAGGCGCGCGAGCCGCTGGCCGATGGCGTCCGCGACGGCACCGCCGACGCCGGTGTCGATCTCGTCGAACACCAGAGTGGGCGCCGATCCCCGCTCGGCGAGGACCACCTTCAGCGCCAGCATGAAACGCGACAGCTCACCCCCGGATGCGACCCTGACCAGCGGGCCCGGCCGCGCGCCCGGGTTCGTCTGCACCCAGAACTCGACCGCATCGTAGCCATGGCCTCCGGGGCTGAGGTCATCGCGTGTCACCTGCGTGATGAAGCGGGCGCGCTCCAGCTTGAGCGGAACCAGCTCGGCACCGACGGCGGCATCGAGCCGGGCAGCCGCAGCCATTCGGGCATCGGACAGGCTGGCGGCCAGCGTGCGGAACTCCTGCTCGGCGGCAAGCGCCGCACTCTCCAGCGCGGCCAGTTCC
>CAZDUL010000145.1:0-29272 GCA_964508635.1 uncultured Allobosea sp.
CGGTGTGCGGGACTGCGGCCGCGCTGCCGAGCACGGCCCGGCCCGCGCCTGCGCTGGCCGTGCTGCGCCGCCATGGGCTATCGGCGCGGTTGTCGATGTCGGCGGGGCGCTATCTGTGCAACGCGGCCTACGCCGTGGCGCTGGACTGGGCGCGGCAGAGCAGACGGCCCTCGCCGGTGTTGTTCATCCACATTCCGCGCCTGCAGCCCAGGCCGGGCCTGCTGCCGCTGACCCGGCTGCACACCGCCCTCCCGCGCCGTGCGACGCTCGATCGGGCCCTCGCCGCCATCGCGATGGACCTTGCCCGGCAGACCCGGCGCTGAGCGCTGCATCGCATCGGCGGCGCATGGATCGGCGCGAGCTGGCACGGCGCTTGTAGCCATCGCGCCATGATGCCGGAGGTTTGCCCCATGCTGACACCCGACCGAACCGTGAAGCGCCGCGATCTCGTGGCCATGGCGCTGGCCAGCGTCGGCGCTGTGGCTTTCCGTCCCGTTTCGGCACAGGCGGCTGCGTCGCCAAAGGCCGCATCCCCCATGCCGCTCGGGGCCTTCGGGCTCGACGCCACGCATCTCGGCTTGCGGCCAGGCGCGCCCGAGGACCAGTCGCGGCGGCTGCAGGAGGCGCTGGTGGAGGCCTCGCGTCGCTCCGCCCCGCTGGTGCTGCCGCCGGGACGATACCGCATCGCCAACGTCATCGTGCCGGATGGAACGCAACTGGTCGGCGTCGCCGGCGCGACCGTTCTGGCGGCCGCCCATGCGGGCCCGCTTCTGACGCCACGGCGCATCCGCCGCGCCAGCCTCGTGGGGCTCACCCTCGATGGTGCAGGCTTGCGGGCGGAAGGGCGAACCGGCCTCATCGACGCCGTGGACGTGGCGGATCTCGCCGTCAGCCAGTGCGAGCTGCGCCATGCCGGCGTCAACGCGATCACGCTCCAGCGCGTCGCCGGACGCATCGAGGCGAACCGCATCAGCGGCGCCCGCGACAGCGGGATCTTCAGCCTCGACGGCCGCGGCCTCGCCATCGAGCGCAACACCATCGAGGACATCGGCAACAACGCCATCCAGCTCTGGCGCGAGAAGGTGGGCGACGAGAACGCGCAGCTGCGCGCCAACCGCATCGCCCGCGTGCGCATCGACGCCGGCGGCGACGGGCCGAACGGCAACGGCATCGTCGTGTTCCGCGCCGGCGGCGTCATCATCGAGGGCAACAGCTTCCGCGACTGCGCCCTCACCTTCATCCGCAACAACGCGTCGCCGTCCGTGCAGATGCTGGGCAACAACGGCCAGCGCTGCGGCGAGGTGGCCTACTACGCGGAATTCGCCTTCGAGGGCTGCGTGATGGCGAACAACATCGCCGAGGATTGCGCGCAGGGCTTCAACATCACCAACCTCGACCACGGCGGCAGACTGAGCGTCTGCTCCGGCAATATCGTGCGCCGGGCGGCGCGGCGGCTGGCGCCGAAGGGCAAGGAGCCGATCGGCGGCTTCGGCATCCATGTCGAGGCGGAAGCCGCCGTGACCGGCAACGTCATCGAGGGCGCGTCCGACATCGGCATCTCGCTCGGCTGGTCATGGGGCATGCGCAACCTCGTCGCCACCGGCAACATGGTGCGCGAGGCCCCGGTCGGCGTCGGCGTCAGCCTCGTTCCGAAGGAACGCAACGTCGTGATCGCCAACAATGTCATCGCCGGCGCAAGCCGCGGCGCGGTGGTGGGCTTCGAATACGGCAAGGCCATCACCGGCGACCTGACCCGGAACCCCGACCGCCGCGCCGCCGGCGTGCGCGTGGAAGGCAACGCGGTGGCTTGACCTCACGGCGTCCTGCGCCCGTTCACCAGAGCGCCGCAGCTTCGCCACGCTGTGTCCGTAGCCTGCCTCCTGTAGGGGTCGCCGCCCCGGCGGCCTCGGCTGACCAGGAGGAATGAGCGATGTGTGACTACTCTCTGCACCATGTTGCATCCTCTCCGGCGCAGGTGGGCGACAAGCTCGTGACCACTGCGTTCGCCATGTCGGGCACCCGCGGTTTCGCCGCGCAGGGCCGTCCCGACGTGGTGGTTTGCGTGCCGCCAGGCGCGGAAATCGCGTTCGAGAAAGACGTCGAGGTTGACCGCGCGCTCGGCCTGTTGCCGACCCGCAAGCTGGGCGCGACGGTCGCCCGGTTCCGCCAGATCAATCTCGATCGCCCCCATGCGCATCATGATGCGCTGGAATTCCCCGACGGAACGGTGGTCCTGCTCACCAATCTCGCCGTCGGGCAGAAGGCCACCGTGCTGCAGTTGCCCGCGCAGGGCGCGCCCGCCCGCGGCGAGGTGCGCGCGGATCGGCTGTCGCCTGTGATCGAGCACGAGCCGCGGCGCGGCAGGGGCCCGGTCGAAAATCCGGCGAGCGGCGCAAGCCCCGTCACACCGGAACCGGCCCTGCGCAAACGGGCCTGAAACGCCGCTGTGCGGACCGTTCGGAAACGACCGTTCGTCCGAAGCGTCCGGTACGAGAGCGCCGGGCCTCACAAGCCCGGCGCGATGGGAAGGCGTTGCGCAAGGGGTGGTGGTGCGCGTCAGTGGCTGAGGCGCACCGCCGACATCAGTCTGCCGATATCCTTGAGCGTATCGACAAGCTGCTGCGCATCGGCGGCATCATAGAACTTGCCCCCGTTCTGGCTGGAGCAGGTTTCCAGGAGGGACTTCACCGTCGGATCGGTGACCTGGAAGGCGATGGTGTAGAGCTTCACGTTGGTCGCCCTGTCGAGGGACATGTTGGTGCAGATCTGTGCCGTCGTCGTGTTGGCTGCGGCGGTGCTGTTGCCATCGTGGCGCGGAAAGGTGGCAGACTTCGTGTTCTGGCCATCGGTCACGAGGATCATGTAGCGACGGACCGGCCGCTCCGGCGTTGACGTGCGGCCCGCAAATGGCTCCTGCTCCGAAAGCATCCGCCAGCCCCAGATCAGGCCGGACGGGATGTAGGTCTCGCCGCGGGTGGTCAGGGCATTGATCGCAGTGCGGGCGCTGGCCAGATCGGTCGTCATCTCGCGCACAGGCGACCCGCAGGTGATGTCCATCAAACCGGGTATCCGGGTGGTGTAGGCAGCATCCAGCGTGTTGAGAGGCGCGGGGCGCGACCCGACGCAGCCGTTCCAGCGGATCCAGCGGCCCGGATTGGTGGTGCAGCGGCGCTCTGGCGGACCATAGGTGATGTCGCAGACTTCGCGATGGGTCGCCGGCCTCGCAGGCGAGCCCCCGCACATGCGCGGCATGCCGTCCACCGTGCATGGACTTGGCGGAACGGCGGGAACGGCGGGGACCACTTCCCTCCGGCAGTTGGTGCGGCTGAGTTCGGGCCGCACCGTGCTGCAGGTCGTGCGCGGCGGCTCCTGATAGTCATCCGGCACGTCGAGCCATGCCTTGCCGCGGTTGGCGAGACCGATGTTGACATATTGCGCGAAGGGAACCACCCCGACGCGGATCTGGTCCGGCGAGGCGCGGTTCCTCTCGAATTCAGCGATCAGGTTGGTTGTGGCGCTCTTCAACGTTGCGAGCCGGTCGCCCTCCATCGAATCGGTGGTGTCGAGCACGAAGGCGACGTCAAGGCGCTCGTTCTGGCCACTCTTGGCCTCCGCCGCGAGACTGACCGGAATGCGATCCACCCCGAGAATGCGGGTGAAGCTGGTGAGGACATCGACAGTGACCGTAGCCCGGTAGGAGACCTCGACGCCGTTCTCCATCACCGGCGCGAAATGGGCCGTCAGCCTGTCGAGGTCGGTCAGGTGCTTGATGTTGCCCTTGAAGATCCGCTCCGCGACCGCTCTCCGTTCGGCCTCGCTGCCCCTGGCCATGGCGCCCTCGATGACAGCTGCGTCAGCCGCCGAGGCAATCGCGTTGCGCACTTGCGAAACGCGGCTGTAGTCGATTGCGGCCCCGACCATCCCCATGATCGGCGCGAGCGAAAGCCCGAAGATCAGGCCGACGCTGGCCCGCTGGTCACGGCGCAGACGGCCGGCGTAAGCTAGGAGTGCGGCAAACAAGCTGGGCATCGCAAGCCTCATGACGATCAATCAGTCGATACATGCGAAAATTGCGCGCATAATCTTTCGGCTTGCTGAATCCGATGCGCAGAAGGCCAGCTGAACGGGTATCTCCTCGGCTGAGGGTTAACGGAACCCACGGCAATCGAGTTAAGCTGCCAAACGCTGGCCAGGCTCGATGACGATCGGCTCGGCGAAGGTGATCCCGAGCCGGTCGGCTTCGCGCCAAACCACGCGGCCGTCGATGCTGCGGCCTCGCGGCCACTCGACGATCAGCCTGTCGCCGATCGCGAAGCCGTCGAGCCCCGAGATGCGTGCCCCGCCCTCGCTGATGTCGAGGATCGTCGCCGGGTAGCGCCGTCCCCGGGCACAGACCACAACGGCCTCGTTCATGCGCTGGCGCAGACTCTGGCGCCGCTCGTTGACGTCGCCGGTCACGGCCTCGAGGAAGGCGTCGACCGCGCCCGACAGCTGGGCTGCGATCCGGGCCAGCCCGTGCGAGGTCGCCTGAACGCTTTGCGCCTCCCGGCTGGTGGCGTCGATCGTCATGGCCACGGTCTCGGAGGCTCGCATCGCCTGCTCGGACTCCCGCGATGCGGCCACGATCGAGCCCGAGATGCTCTGGGTCGAGGCGTCCTGCTCCTCCACCGCGGCAGCAACCGCAGCGGTGATCTGGTTGATCGCGTCGATCTGGCCGATGATGGCGCGGATCGACTGCACCGCGCCCCCGGCCGCCGACTGCACCGACTGGATCTGCCCTGCGATCTCGTCGGTGGCGCGTGCTGTCAGGCCGGCGAGCTGCTTGACCTCGTTCGCCACGACCGCGAAGCCCTTTCCGGCCTCGCCGGCGCGCGCCGCCTCGATGGTCGCGTTGAGAGCGAGAAGGTTCGTCTGTTCGGCGATGGTACGGATGGTCGCCACGACGGCTCCGATCCGTTCCGCAGCGCTCGCCAGCGCGGCAACGTCGGCATCGGTCCGTTTCGCCATGCTGCTGGCGCCCGCCACGACCTCGGCTGCCTTCTGGGTCTGGTCGGCGATCTCGCGAATGGCCGCCGACAGTTGGTCGGCGCTGTCGGCGACGGCGGCGACATTGCGCGTGGCGTCGGACGAGGAGGCACGCGCTGAGGCGGCTTCGCGCGACGCGGTGTCGGCGACCTCTGTCAGCGCGGCAGACGTCCCGCGCATCTGCGCGATGTTGGTATCCAGAGTGCTCACCACGCCGGCTATCCGCTCGCGGAACTCCCTGATCAGGTCCTCGAGCCTGGCCTGGCGGTGGCGCTCGCGATCCCGCTCGGCCATGGCGTCGACCTCGAGCCGGCGGCGCACGGCGGCATTCTCGCGAAACACCTCCAGCGCGCGGACGAGGCGGCCGATCTCGTCGTGTCCGCCGAAGCGCCCGATGTCCACCGCGTCATCGCCGGCCGCCACCTTCTCAATGCCGATTGCGACGTGGGACACACGCAGCGAAACCCGCACCAGAAAAAAGTAGATGAGGAAGCCCAGCAACAGCAGCCCCGCGAGGGCTATTGCGATGATCGCCGCAAGGTTGCGCCCGGCCTCGCCTTGCATCGCCTCGGCGAGACGGATGTTGGTTTCGCCCGCTGCCGACAGGAGCCGTGCGGAGAGGTCGAGCGCAGCGCTGGAGGCGGCGAAGAACGCGTCGAAGGTCACGTTGTACTGACCGGTATCGGCGTTGGCGTAGATCCTGTCGCGGACGGCCTGGTAGCGCTTGAAATATCCATCGGCGAGCTGGTCTGCTGCCTCCTTGACGGCGGCCTCGATGAAGGGCCGCTCCAGGGTCGCGCTCGTCAGCATCCAGCCCTGCATGACCATGCCGTGCCATTGCTGCATCTCGGCGAGGCCTTCTCGGTCGATGAGGCCTCGGGAGAGCACGGCAATGGCGAGGTGCGTGCGCTCGCGCCCGCCGAACTCGTGCATCAGGAAGGCCCTTTGCATCGTCAGGTCATGGACGATGATGGCCGGCGTCAGAGTGCGCTGATCGACCCGGAGCTTTTCGGCGAGCATGAACAGCGCCAGGATCGTGTCTCCCAGTTGCGGGCCGAGTTGAGTCGCGACAGGGCTGCGCTCGGACCTCGGGCGCGCGAGATCGCGGTCGATGCGCTGGCGATCCTCCTCGATCCGGCCGAGCAAGCCGCGGTAGCTGGTGACAAACTCCGCCTCGCCCGACGCGAACGAACGCTCGTCGAGCAGCGCATCCAGCAAACGGAAATGTTCGCGAGCCCGCTGCCGCGCTTCGTTGATGGTTTGACGCAAGGCAGGCGGCAGCTGCCCGGCCATGTTGAGGCCGATTTCCGAAACCGACCGCTCCGCCGACAGCGCGATCAGCCCCTTGTGCAAGAGGGAGAGGGCCTTGACCGAGTCGCCTGCGTCGATGCTGCTCTGCAAGCGTCGGTGCTCGCGCCAGATGCCGAAGGCCGCCACGGCCAGCATGCTGCAGGCCAGAAGGCCGCAGATCAGGATCGACATGCCCCGGATCGAACGCAGTGCCATGGTTGCAACTTTTCGTAGGATTGATCGTGCCTGCACAACCTTTAGGTGTATCTTGTTAACCCAAGGTTTGCGCGCATGGTCCATGACGCTTGCCGCAACCGTTGGCGATGGAGGCTCATCGCCCCGGCGCCGTTCGAGACAGCCCCTTCAGCACCCATCGCAACTGCCGCCCGGCCTGCTGTGTCGTCGCGCATGATCCTGAAGGCGGCCGCCCCCGTTTCATGCGTGGCAAGGACACCGGCGTGTTCCTCGGAGCGTGCCCGCCGTTCCTGCTTCGCCTGAGCGCCGCGGCGGTGGGCCTTGGCTGGCAGCGGCCTGGTCGCTGCCATGCGAGGAGGCCTGCGCCCTTGCCCTCGGCATGGGGCCAACGGCTGTCGAGAACGCTTGGCAGTCAGCCGCCATCTTTTCCGAAACGGAACGAATGCCGCCGCGTTCCCGCCGCTTGACGCTCGCAGCGCAACGGGCGACCACAGGCTCAGGCGCTGAGCCTCGCCGGGGAGCCGAAACGACCGATGCCCAAGAGCACCCTGTCCGCCGATCTGCGCTCGGGAGCGCTGGTCTATCATCGCCTGCCCAAGCCCGGAAAGCTGGAGATCCAGGCCACGAAGCCGCTCGGCAACCAGCGCGACCTCGCCCTCGCCTACTCGCCGGGCGTCGCCGCCGCCTGCGAGGCGATTGCCGACGATCCCAGCCAGGCTGCCGAACTGACCGGCCGCCAGAACCTCGTCGCCGTCGTCACCAACGGCACGGCCGTGCTCGGGCTCGGCGACATCGGGCCCCTCGCCTCCAAGCCCGTGATGGAGGGCAAGGCCGTCCTGTTCAAGAAGTTCGCGGGCATCGACGTCTTCGATATCGAGGTCGAGCAGAAGGACATTGACAGGTTCGTCGACGTGGTCGCGGCGCTCGAGCCGACCTTCGGAGGCATCAACCTCGAGGACATCCGCGGTCCCGAGTGCTTCGAGATCGAGGAGAAGCTGAAGAGCCGGATGCGGATCCCGGTCTTTCACGATGACCAGCACGGCACGGCGATCATCGTCGCCGCCGCCGTGACCAATGGCCTCGCCATCGCCGACAAGCGACTCGAGGAGGTCAAGATCGTGGCCTCGGGCGCAGGCGCCGCCGCGCTGGCGTGCCTCAACCTGCTGGTCAGGCTGGGCGCGCGCCGGAAGAACATCTGGGTCACGGACCTCGAGGGCGTCGTCTACAAGGGCCGCGAGGCATTGATGGACCGCTGGAAGGGCATTTACGCGCAGGAGACCGACAAGCGCACGCTGGCCGAGGTGATCGAGGGCGCCGACATCTTCCTGGGCCTCTCCGCCGGCGGCGTGCTGAAGCCCGAGATGTGCCAGATGATGGCGCGGCGCCCGCTCATCATGGCGCTGGCGAACCCGAACCCGGAGATCATGCCGGAGGAGGCGCTGAAGGCGCGCCCCGACGCCATGATCTGCACCGGACGGTCGGATTATCCCAACCAGGTCAACAATGTCCTGTGCTTCCCCTACATCTTCCGCGGCGCGCTCGATTGCGGCGCGACCACGATCAACGAGGAGATGAAGGTTGCCGCCGTGCAGGCCATCGCAGCGCTGGCGCGCGAGGCTCCATCCGAGGTCGCAGCGCGGGCCTATGGCGGAGAAAGCCCAACCTTCGGCGAGACCTCGCTGATCCCCAATCCCTTCGATCCGCGCCTGATCCTGCGCATCGCGCCCGCCGTCGCGGAAGCAGCGATGCGGAGCGGCGTCGCGGCCAAGCCCATCGCCGATATCGAGGCCTATCGCGAACAGCTGTCGCGCTTCGTCTTCCGCTCCGGCTTCCTGATGAAGCCGGTGTTCCAGCAGGCGAAGGCCGAGCCGAGGCGCGTCATCTACGCCGAGGGCGAGGATGAGCGCGTGCTGCGCGCAGCCCAGGTCGTGCTCGAGGAAAGCATGGCGGTTCCGATCCTGATCGGGCGGCCGGCGGTGATCGACGCGCGGATCAGGCGTTTCGGCCTCGCGCTTCAGCCCGGCCGGGACGTCGAGATCGTCAATCCGGAGGACGATCCGCGCTACAGGGACTACGTGCAGACCTATCTCGACATCGCGGGCCGGCGCGGCATTACCCCGGAGGCCGCGCGCAATCTGGTGCGCACCAACACCACCGTGATCGCGGCGCTCGCGGTGGCGCGCGGCGATGCCGACGCGATGATCACCGGGCTCGATGGGCGCTTCCTGTCGCGGTTGAGGCACATCCGCGACATCATCGGCGTGGCGCCCGGCGTGCGCGATCTGTCGGCCATGTCGCTGATCGTGACCAACAAGGGCGCCTATTTCCTGACGGACACGCACATCAAGCATGATCCGACCGCCGAGGAGCTCGCCGACATGACGATCCCCGCCGCGGACCATGTGGCGCGCTTCGGCATCACGCCGAAGGTGGCGCTGCTCTCGCACTCCGATTTCGGCGCGGCGGACACGCCCACCTCGCTGAAGATGCGCCGGGCGGTCGAACTGATCGCACAGCGCGCGCCCACTCTCGAATGCGACGGCGAAATGGAGGCCGACACCGCGCTGTCGGCCCTGGCGCGCGAGCGCGTCCTGCCATCGTCGCGGCTGAAGGGGGAGGCCAACCTGCTGGTGTTTCCCAACCTCGACGCCGCCAACATCGCCTACCAGTTCGCCAAGGTGCTGTCGGATGCGCTTCCCGTGGGTCCGATCCTGCTCGGCGCGGCGAGGCCTGCCCATATTCTCACCGGCTCGGTGACGGCGCGCGGCGTGGTCAACATGACAGCCGTCGCGGTGGTGGAGGCACAGGACCGGGCACGCGCCGACAGCAACGGAGCAAGCCGTTAGGCAAAACGACGGCTGCGGAACGAACAGGTATCGCAACGGCAAGCTGAAGCTGCATCCTGCTCGATTCCCCGGTCGCGTGTTGATGCCTGCATTGCCCCTTGCACGGTCGTGAAGGCTGTCCATACTGCGGCCGACAACCGCCCGAAAAGGCGGACCAGTCCACAGGGAGATGCCAGATGTTCCACCGGCCGATCCGCGCGGCCTTCGCCGTCGCCATGCTCGCCACAAGCACGCTGGGCTTCGCTGCCTCGCCCGCGATCTCCCAGGTCATCTACAACCGCGGCCAAGAGGCCGATCCCGAGACGCTCGACCCGCAGAAGGTCTCGACCTCGGCCGAATTCCACATCATGCGCGATCTCTACGAGACGCTGATCATCCATGACGGGCAGGGCAAGGTCGTGCCCGGTGTTGCCGAGACGTGGCAAATCTCGGATGACGGCAAGACCTACACGTTCACCTTGCGCGCGAATGCGAAATGGTCGAACGGCGACCCGGTGAAGGCTTCCGATTTCGTCTTCGCGTGGCGGCGTGCGGCCGACCCGGCGACGGGCGCGAAATATGCCAACGTGCTTGACCCCGTCGTCGGCTTCGAGGCCGCGCGCAAGGGAACGGCCGGCGCGAAGCTGGAGGACATCGGCATCGTCGCTGTCAACGACCGCACGCTGCGCGTGAACCTCGCCGCGCCGACGCCCTATTTTGCCGAGCTGCTGACCTTGCCAATCTCCGCGCCGCTGCACGAGGCGTCGGTGCGCCAGCATGGCACCAATTTCGTGCGCCCCGAGAACAAGGTATCGAACGGCGCGTATCGCCTGCAGAGCTTCACGCCGAACGCCCAGGCGACGCTGGTGAAGAACCCCCATTTCCACGACGCGGCGAATGTGAAGATCGATCAGGTCAACTTCATCCCGATCGCTGACTCCGCCGCCGCCGCGCGGCGCTTCCAGGCGGGCTAGATCCTGTCCACGGTCAACATTCCGGCCAACCAGATCAAGACGCTCAAGGCGCAGCTCGGCAATCAGGTCTCGATCACGCCGCAGCTCGGCACCTGGTATCTGACCTTCAACACCGAAAAGCCGCCCTTAAACGACAAGCGCGTGCGTCGGGCGCTTTCGATGGTGCTGGACCGCGAGTTCATTGCCGATCAGGTCTGGAACGGCTCGATGGCGCCGGCCTATTCCTTCGTTCCGCCGGGCACCAACAACTACGCGGGCGGCCCGATCGAGGTGGACTTCAAGGCGATGTCGCCGCTCGATCGCGAGGATGCCGCGAAGAAGCTGCTGGCGGAGGCCGGCTTCGGACCGAACAATCCGCTCAAGGTGGAATACCGCTTCAACATGAGCCCGGAGAACCAGGCCACCTTCGTCGCCATCGCCGACCAGTGGAAGCAGATCGGCGTCCAGACCACGCCGATCAACACCGATGGCCGCACCCACTTCGCCTTCCTGCGCGACCGGGGCGTCTACGATGTCGCCCGCGCCGGCTGGATCGCCGACTACAACGACCCGCAGAACTTCCTGTTCCTGCTCGAATCGAGCGCCATTCCGGGTTTGAACTACGCCCGCTGGTCCAATGCCCGCTACGACGAGCTGATGAAGAAGGCCGCCAACGTGGTCGATCTGACAAAGCGTGCCGCGCTCCTGCAGGAGGCCGAGAAGCTGATGCACGAGGAAAGCCCGTACACCCCGGTGCTCTACTTCACCAATCGCAACCTGATCTCGCCCCGTCTGATCGGCTTCACCCCGAACCCGCGCGCCTCGAACCCGACCCGGTTCATGTCGATCAAGAACTGACTGCCGATCGAGGACGAAGCGTGGCGTCTCGTCTACCTCCGGCCAGGCGGGCCGGGGACAACGGCGGCATGGCCCTGGATGACCAGGATCGTGCCGCTTCGCATCTGCGCAGCAAGGGCGGCGGTCGATGCTGAGCTACATCGCCCGTCGCCTCGCCTCCGCCGTGCCGACGCTGTTCGTGGTGGTGACGCTGTCGTTCTTCCTGATCCGGCTGGCGCCGGGCGGGCCGTTCGATCTCGAGCAGCCGCTCGAGGCGAAGGTGATGGAGAACCTCAACCGGATCTACAAGCTCGACCGGCCGCTGATCGAGCAATACTGGCTCTATCTCAGCCATCTCGCCGTGGGCGATCTCGGGCCCTCGTTCTATGCGCGCGATTTCACCGTTGCGGAGCTGCTCGGCAAGGGATTGCCGGTTTCCGCGCTGATCGGCGGTCTTGCGCTGTCCGTCGCCGTCATCATCGGCGTCGGACTCGGCGCGCTGGCGGCCTTTCGCCAGAACCGGCCCTCGGATTACGGCGTGATGGTCTTCGCCACCTTCGGCATCACCATCCCCACCTTCGTGGTCGCGCCCGTTCTGCAGATCGTCTTCGGGCTGATGCTGGCCTGGCTTCCCGTGGGCGGCTGGAACGATGGCGCGGTGCGCAACCTCATCCTGCCGGTGACGGCGCTGGCCCTGCCGCAGATCGCGGTGGTGGCGCGCATGGTGCGCGCGGCCATGATCGAGGCGCTGCGCTCCAACCATATCCGCACGTTGCGCGCGTTGGGGTTGCCGACCGCAACCATCGCCATCCATGCGCTGCGCGGCGCGCTTTTGCCGGTGGTGTCCTATCTCGGGCCGGCGGCGGCGGCCTTGCTCACCGGCTCGGTGGTGATCGAGACGGTCTTCGGCCTGCCGGGCGTCGGCCGTTACTTCGTGGAAGGCGCGCTCAACCGCGACTACACGCTGGTGATGGGCACGGTCGTGATGGTTGCGGTGTTCGTGCTGCTGTTCAACCTCATCGTCGACATCCTCTACGCCCTGCTCGACCCGAGGGTGCGCTATGACACATGACCAGCGGCAGATGAGGAACATCGCATGAGCGCGCCCGGATCCGGCGACGCTGCGACGGCGGCCGGTCCGCCTCCGCCCGTCGGTCGCTCGCTGTGGGCCGATGCCCGCGCGCGCCTGTTCCGCAACAGGGCGGCGGTGGCGAGCCTGTTCTTCCTGGTCTTCATGGTGGCGCTGTCGGTGATCGGCCCGTGGCTGTCGCCGCACGCCTATGACAGGGTCTACACCGACTATGTCCGCATGCCGGCGAGCCTCACGGCCTATCCCAAGCCCGACCAGATCGAGCCCGCGGTGCAGCGCGTCGCCGCCCGCATGCGCGCCGCTGTCGAGCGGCAGGAACTGACCGAAACCGGCGTGCGCGTGGTGCTGACATCGCCGCGCGCGATCGACGAGCGCAACCTCGCCTTCTTCGGCCGCTCCGACCTGTTCACCGGGGCAACCGTGGTCGAACGCGGCGACGACGGCCGCAGGCTCGTCTTGGAGGCGCCGATCCGCTGGCGCTACTTCCTGTTCGGCACCGATGGCAACGGACGCGACGTGTTCACCCGCACGCTGATCGCGGGGCGCGTCTCGCTCGCCATCGGGCTTCTTGCCACGGCGGTGGCACTGATCATCGGCGTTTCATACGGCGCGGTGGCGGGCTATCTCGGCGGGCGCGTCGACACGGTGATGATGCGCATCGTGGACGTGCTCTACGCCCTGCCCTTCATCTTCTTCGTCATCATGCTGGTGGTGTTCTTCGGGCGGAACTTCATCCTGATGTTCCTCGCCGTCGGGGCCATCGAATGGCTCGACATGGCCCGCATCGTGCGCGGTCAGACGCTGTCGATCAAGCGGCAGGAATTCGTCCAGGCGGCGGAGGCGCTGGGGGTGAAGCCCAGCGGCATTCTCAGGCGCCACATCGTGCCCAACACGCTCGGGCCCGTCGTCGTGTTCATGACTCTGCTGGTGCCCAAGGTCATCCTGCTGGAGAGCTTCCTCTCCTTCCTGGGCCTCGGCGTCCAGGAGCCGATGACCAGCTGGGGCGTGCTGATCGCCGACGGCGCGCGCAACATCTCGAATGCGCTGTGGCTGCTGTTCTGGCCGGCAACCTTCCTCGTCAGCACGCTGTTCGCGCTCAATTTCCTGGGCGACGGCCTGCGCGACGCGCTTGATCCGAAGGACCGCTGATGAGCTGTCCCATCGTCTTGCGTGACCATGCCGACAGATCGAACGAGGCCGACCGCGCATGAGCGCCACGAACAAGCCTGCCCCCATCCTCTCGTTCCGCGACGTCGCGATCCGCTTCCGCACCAATGACGGGGTCGTCGAGGCGGTGAAGGGCTCGACGCTCGACGTGCATCAGGGCGAATTCGTCGCCATCGTGGGCGAATCCGGCTCGGGAAAAAGCCAGTCGGTGATGGCGGCAATGGGCCTGCTGGCGCAGAACGGCGAGGCAACCGGCTCGATCCGCTATCGCGGGCAGGAGCTGATCGGCATGGCTCCGCGCGATCTCAACGATCTGCGCGGGCGCAAGCTCGCCATGATCTTCCAGGAGCCGATGACGTCGCTCGATCCGCTCTACCGCATCGGCCACCAGATCGGCCTGACCCTGCGCCGCCATCAGGGCCTCGACAGGGCCGCAGCGCGTGCGCGCGCGCTGGAGCTCCTCAGGCTCGTGCGCATCCCCAACCCGGAAGGCCGGCTCGACAGCTATCCGCATGAGCTCTCCGGCGGGCAGCGCCAGCGCGTCATGATCGCCATGGCGCTGGCCAACAACCCGGACATCCTGATCGCCGACGAACCGACCACCGCGCTCGACGTGACGATCGAGGCGGACATCCTCGCCCTCATCGCGGATCTGCGCCGGCGGCTGGGCATGGCCGTGGTGCTGATCACGCACGATCTCGGCATCGTGCGCGCCTATGCCGACCGCGTCTATGTCATGCGCAGCGGCGAGATCGTCGAACATGGCGAAGCGAAGGCGCTGTTTTCATCGCCGCAACATCCCTACACGCGTATGCTGCTCGCCGCAGAGCCCGAGGGGCGCAAGCCGCCCGTGCCGGACGACAAACCCATCATCGTGGACGCCCGCAATGTGGAGGTGACGTTCCCCCTCAAGCGCAGCATCTTCGGCCGCGCGAAGGAGGTGGTGCGCGCGGTGGACAAGGTCTCCCTTACGCTGCGCGAGGGTCAGACCATTGGCATCGTCGGCGAATCCGGATCGGGCAAGTCGACCCTTGGCAAGGCGATCCTGAAGCTCGCGCCCGCCTCCGGCTCCATCACCTTCGCGGACCGGGCGCTGCTGCCGCTGACGCGCGACGCGATGCAGCCCCTGCGCAAGGAACTGCAGGTCGTGTTTCAGGATCCCTTCGGCTCCCTGAGCCCGCGCATGACCGTCGGCGACATCATCACCGAGGGCCTTCTGGTGCATGAGCCGGGGCTGTCCGGCCGGGATCGCGACGCCCGCGCCGCGCAGGCGCTTGGCGAGGTGCAGCTCGATCCGGCCATGCGCAACCGCTACCCGCACGAATTCTCCGGCGGTCAGCGCCAGCGCATCGCGATTGCCCGCGCCATGATCCTGAAGCCGAAGGTCGTAATCCTCGACGAGCCGACCTCCGCGCTCGACCGGACGGTGCAGAAGGCGATTGTCGCGCTGCTGCGCGATTTCCAGGATCGCTACGGGCTGTCCTACCTGTTCATCAGCCATGATCTGGCCGTGGTGCGCGCCATGGCGGACACGGTGATGGTGATGAAGGACGGCAGGGTGGTCGAGGCCGGCCTCACCGACCAGATCTTCGATGCACCGCGCGCCGACTACACGAAGCGGCTGATCGCGGCATCGCGCAAGGGCTGATTCGCGACGCCGATGGCTGCGCGCGACCTTCTCCAGCGGCAGGGGCGGTCGGGCCGTCACCAGAACACGGCTGATCGTCAGGCCATGTCGGTGTTTCCCGACAATGATCGTTCAGGCCACCCCCGGCGCTTCCGCAAGTCACGTCCGTTGCAGGGCGTCGTCCGGCCAGCGCATCAACCGTGACGCGCTGGCCCGTCTGGAGCAGCGCAAGCCCACACCGTCGCCCGCTTGGCGCGCCGCTCGGCTTCACGACGAAGCCTTGGCTTTCTCATCGGCTGCGGCCTGGCCTTGCTCCGGACGCCGGGCGAGGCGGCGAAGCTCGCGGAGCAAGGCCGCGCTTGACGCATGGAGACATTGCAATACCGTTATGCGCCTAAGCTGATGTTGCCTCTGGTCGAGAGAGGGTCTTGATGGATCGCCGTTCGCTGTTCGCCGGGGCGCTGGCCGCCACGGCTGCTTGCCTGGTCTTCGCCCAGTCGCCCGCCCCCGCTGCTCAGCCGAGCCGCGACGCGGATGTGCCCGACATCAAGCGCACCAGGCTCGGCCTCTATCTGACGCCGCAGATGGCGGCGGATGTCATCCGGCGCGATCCGGCAAAGGTTCTCTTCGTGGATGTGCGCACCCGCGGCGAGATGCAGTTCGTCGGCTGGACGCCCATGATCGACGGCCATGTGCCCTTCGTGGACGTGACCGAGTTCTGGGACTGGGACGACAAGAACAGTCGTTTCAAGCTCGACGCCAACCCCACCTTCTCGGCGGATGTGGAGGCGCTTCTCAAGGCCAAGGGGCTGACGAAGGCGGACAAGGTGATCGTCATGTGCCGCTCGGGTGACCGCTCGGCGCTTGCCACCAACATCCTGGCCGAGGCTGGCTTCACGAATGTCTGGAACCAGATCGAGGGTTTCGAGGGCGACCTGTCGCAGGACGGCCGGCGCAGCGTGAACGGCTGGAAGAACGCCGGCCTTCCGTGGCTGTACAAGCTCGACCGGGCCAAGATCTATCTCAAGGGCAACTGAGGCGCGCGCCTGCCTGGCCGCGGGCCGCGCTTGACAGCGTGGCATGTGCGGGCCCAGGAAGAGACTTGCAAATGCCCAGCCCTGCAACGTCTTCCGTCTCTCCGCCCCGCCCGAACGATCCCGGCGCGCCGACCGAGCTCCATCGGCGCATGGCGCTCATCCGCAGCTTCGAGGAAGCCTGCGTGGCTGCGCACAAGGCGGGCGAATTTCCGGGTTACATCCATTCCTACGCCGGGCAGGAAGCGGTCGCCGTTGGCGTCTGCGCCGCGCTCCGGCCGGACGACCGCGTCACATCCACCCATCGAGGCCATGGCCACGGCCTCGCCAAGGGGGCCGACCTCGACGGCATGATGGCCGAGATCTACGGGGCTGCCACGGGCCTCTGCGGCGGCAAGGGCGGCTCCATGCATGTGGCGGATTTTTCGGTCGGCATGCTCGGCGCGAACGGCATCGTGGCGGCAGGCGTGCCGATCGCCGTCGGCGCGGCGCAGGGGCTGAGGCTGCTCGGCTCCGACGCCGTCGTGGCCTGCTTCTTCGGCGACGGCGCTGCGAACCGCGGCCCCTTCCTCGAAGGGCTCAACTGGGCGGCGGTGTTCCGGCTGCCCGTGCTCTTCGTCTGCGAGGACAACCGCTTCTCCGCCTTCACCTATTCCGACACCACGACCGCCGGTCCGGGGCCGCTGGCCAGGGCCGAAAGCTGCGGCGTGCCAGGCCTTGCCGTGGATGGGAACGACGTGCGTGCCGTCCACGCCGCGGCGGCGCGCCTCGCAGCCGAGGCGCGCGCGGGCAAGGGCCCGCGATTCCTGCTCTGCCGCACCTACCGCCTCGGCGGCCATGTCTCGGTCGATCCCGCGCCCTATCGCCGGCCGGGCGAGCTGGAGGAGGCAGCGGCGCGCGATCCCCTCGTCGTCAGCCGCGCGCAGCTGATCGCGGACGGGTTGCGGCCCGAGGCGGTGGACGCGCTGGAGCGGGAGGCCGCGGAGGCCGTGCGGGCCGCGCAGGAGACGGCACGCCGCGCAGCGCGCCCCGCGGCGGCGGACGCCTTCAGCGACGTGCGGGACGCCGGCAAACCGGAAGCAGGCCGCCAGCTGGAGCGCGCGCCATGACGCGGCTGACAATGAGCGAGGCGGCGGCGCTGGCCCTCGCCGAGGAGATGCGCCGGGACCCGACGATCTTCGTGCTGGGCGAGGACGTGCAGGCCGGCGGCATCTTCGGCCAGTATCGCGGGCTGCTGGCCGAGTTCGGGCCCGCGCGCGTGGTCAACACGCCCATCGCCGAGTCGACCATCATGGGCGCGGGGCTGGGCGCAGCGCTGGTCGGCGCACGGCCCGTGATCGAGATGCGCATCGCCGATTTCGTGCTGCCGGCCATCGACGAGCTCGTGAACCAGATCGCCAAGGTCCGCTACATGTTCGGCGGGCCGGCGCGGGCGGGCCTTGTCGTGCGCGCGCCGCACGGACTGATGCCGGGCTCCGCCGCGCAGCACAGCCAGGTGATCGAGAGCTGGTTTGTCAATGTGCCGGGCCTCGTGGTGGCTTGCCCGTCCAATGCGCTCGACCTCGTGGGGCTGTTGCGCCAGGCCGTCCGGTCGGATGATCCCGTGCTGCTCTTCGAGCCCAAGGCCTTCCTGCGCCGCGAGGCGGAGCTGCCCGACGATCGTCCACCCATCCCCTTCGGCCGGGCTCGCCTGGCGCGGGCGGGCGACGACGTGACGATCGTCTCCTGGGGGCAGGCCATGCCCGCGGCCGAGGCTGCGGCGGAGCTGCTGGCGATGGAGGGCGCGGGCGTCGATCTCATCGACCTGCGCACGCTCTGGCCCTGGGACGAGGCGGCGGTGCTGGAGTCCGCCCTCCGCACGCGCCGCGTTGTCGTGGTCCATGAGGGCGTGGGCGCATCGGGCTTCGGCGCGGAGGTGGCAGCGAGCGTCGCCGAGCGTGTTCCCGGTCTCAAGGGGATCAGGCGTTTGGCGAGCCCGCGCATTCCCGTGCCGTTCGCGCCGGAGATGGAGGCGGCCTGCTTCATCCGGCCGGAGGCCGTGGCTGAGGCCGCGCGGGCCTTGCTCGCCGCCTGATCCCGGCGCGAAGCCTGTTGCCATCGCGGCGCGCCCGGTTATTCATGGGAGTCAAGGGCCGCGGAAGATGACGGCCCACCTCGAGGGAGACGCCATTCATGACCCAGCACCCGTCCCGCCGCTTCGTGCTCGCCGGCGCCGTCGCCGCGGGCGTCGCCGCGCCGCATGTGTCCCGCGCCCAGGCGCTCAGGACGGAATACAAGGTCTCCGTGGTCGGCAACCGGCCGATCGCCATGTCGGAGGGGGCTTTCCGCTGGGCGGAGCTCGTCTCCCAGCGCTCCAACGGCCGCATCAACATGAAGGTCTATCCCGGCTCCGGGCTCGTCGGAGGCGATCAGACGCGCGAGCTCGTGGCCATGCGGCAGGGCGTGATCGACATGACCGTGTCCTCCACGATCAACCTCTCCCCGCAGATCAAGGAGATGACGCTGTTCTCGATGCCCTTCCTCATGCCCGATCACAAGGCGTTCGACGCCATCATCAACGGGCCGGTGGGCACCGAGCTTTTCAAGGTGATGGAGACGCGGGGCGTGGTTCCGCTCGCATGGGGCGAGAACGGCTTTCGCGAGATCTCGAACTCCAAACGGCCGATCCGCACGCCGGACGATCTGCGGGGCCTCAAGATCCGCTTCGCGGCGGGCGCGATCTTCTCCGACATCTACACGGCCATGGGGGCGAATCCGGTGCAGATGTCCTTCGCCGACCTGCAGCCTGCCCTCTCCTCCGGCGCGGTGGACGGACAGGAGAACCCTGTCAATCTCTTCCTCGGGCTCAAGATGGACGCCCTCGCCCAGAAGCACCTGACCATCTGGAACTACTGCGCCGACGCCGCGATCTACCATGTTGCGCAGCCGGTGTGGGACTCCTTCTCCGCCGCCGACAAGGAAATCGTGGCCGCAGCCGCCAGGGAGGCGGCAGCGGAGAACATCCGCGCCTCCCGTCGCGGCCTCGGCGTGCTGGATACCGACCGCTCCTCCTTCGACGAGCTGCAGAAGCGCGGCGTGCAGGTGGTCGTGTCCACACCTGCGGAGAAGGAGGCCTTCGCAAGGGCCACGCGCGGCGTCTTCGACAAATGGGCGCAGACGATCGGCCCGGACCTCGTGCGAAAGGCGGAGGCAGCAGTGAAGGCGCGCGCCTGACGGGTGCACGCCCATGACGACGGAAGACGGCGGGGTCGGCGGGACCCGGACGGCGGGCGGCCTCGGCGAGGCGCCGCCCGCAGTTCCCGTGACCATCGAGCGCGTGCTCGGCGCGGCGATCATGGGGCTACTCTGCCTCATCACCTTGGGCAACGTGCTGGCGCGCTATTTCACCAACGTCTCCTTCGCCTTCACGGAGGAGTATTCGGTTGCCCTCATGGTGCTGGCGGTTCTGGTCGGTACGGCGGCCGCCTTCGCCTCCGACCGGCACATCCGCCTCACACTGCTGACGGAGCGGCTGCCCCTCGCCCACCGTCGCACGGTGGAGCTCGGCGTGCTGGCGCTCTCGCTCGGCCTGTTCGGCCTGCTCGCCTGGCTCTCGGGCCTCTATGTCTGGGACGAATACCGCTTCGAGGTGATGTCGCCGGGGCTCGGTGTGCCGCAGTGGCGCTACACGGTCGCGCTGCCGCTGTGCTGTGTGGTCATCTGTCTCAGGATTGCCGGGCGGATGGTCCGTGTGGCGCGGGCCGCGGGCTGACGGCGCCATGGCGGCAAGCTATGTCATTCTCTTCGGCGGCTTCCTCGCCCTGATCCTGGTGGGCGCGCCCCTCGGTGTCGCGCTCGGCGTCGCGGGCGTGGCGGTTCTGGCGCTCGAGAACCTCGGCGTCATGGCCTTCCCCACCAATGTCTGGACGGGCATCGCCAAATATCCCCTGCTTGCGCTCCCCATCTTCATCGTTGCGGGCATGGTGTTCGAGAGGGCGGGCGTGGCGGAACGGCTGGTGCGCTTCGCCGAGGCCTGCATCGGCCAGCGGCGGGGCGGGCTGGCGGTCGTGGCGGTGCTCGTCAGCATGATCCTGGGCGGCATTTCGGGCTCGGGCCCCGCCGACGCCGCTGCCGTCGCCACCGTGCTCGCGCCGGCCATGCTGAGGCAGGGCTATCCGCGCCCCTATATCGCGGGCCTGACGGCCGCCGCCGGCTCGACCGCCATCCTCATTCCGCCCTCCATTGCGCTCATCGTCTATTCGGTGCTGGTTCCCGGCGTGTCGCTGAATGCGCTGTTCCTGGCGGGGCTCGTCCCCGGCCTGCTGGCGGGCCTCTCGCTGCTGCTCCCGGCCTTGTGGCTGGCGCGTCGGGGCGGCTTCGGCGAGCCGGATCCCGCCGAGGTCCGCCCACCCTTCTGGCGCTCGTTCAAGGAGGCGATCTGGGGCCTGCTCGCGCCGGCCGTCATCCTGGGCGGCATGCGCTCGGGCCTGTTCACGCCCACGGAGGCCGCGGTGGCGGCCGTGTTCTACGGGTTGTTCGTGGGCGTCTTCATCCACCGCACGCTGACGCTGCGCAAGATCTACGAGGTTCTGGCGGACGCCGCGGAGATCTCGGCCGTGGTGATGATCATCATCGCGCTGGCGGCAGTCTTCGCCCACGCGGGCTCCACCGTCGGCGCCTTCGACGCGGCAGCCAGGGGGCTGGTCGGGCTGGGCGCGGGCGAGACGGCGATGATCCTGCTCATCACGCTGCTGCTGCTGGCGGCCGGCATGGTCATCGACGGAGTGTCGATCTTCCTCGTCTTCCTGCCGATCCTGCTGCCCATCGCGCGGGGCTTCGGCTGGGACATGACATGGTTCGGCGTGCTCTTGACCATGAACATCGCGATCGGCCAGTTCACGCCGCCCATGGCCGTCAATCTGATGGTGACGTCGAAGGTGCTGCGCTGTTCGGTGGAGGAGGCCTCCGTCTGGGCGCTGTGGTTCGTGCTCTCCATGTTGGCGGCGCTGCTGCTCGTGGCCTTGATGCCGGAGCTCGCGCTCTTCCTGCCGCGGCTGACGGGAGACCTGTGAGGCGAGGTCGCGCGGACCGGCCCGGACCGCAGCAGCTCCGCCGCGCTGCCCCTGTCACGGGTCGTCCGGCGCAGGCCCGAGGCCCGGCAGCTTCGGCAGGTGGCGCAGTCCCTCCTCCATGAGGTAGTGGCGGAAGGCACGCATGGCCGGCATCTCCGTCTTGTCCACCCGGTAGGCGGAGAACCACCGCCGCCAGACTGGCGTGCCCTCCACCGGCAGCACCACGAGGCGGCCGAGCTCCACCTCGAAGGCAATGGTGTGGGCGGATATCAGCGCGAGGCCGAGCCCGGCCATCACGCCCTGCTTGATCGTCTCGTTGCTGCCGATCTCGATGAAGACGCGCCCCTGGCGCGGACGCGCCTCGCGGAACAGCTCGTCGAACACGCTGCGCGTGCCTGAGCCCTCCTCCCTGAGCAGGAAGGGCTCCTCCGCCAGATCATCGAGCGCGACATGAGCCCGCCGCGCAAGCGGGTGGCCGGGCGCGGCTACCACGACGAGCGGATGGCGCCCGAAAGCCTCGGCGCGCACATGGCCTTCCGGCGGCGGCCGGCCCATGATCGCCACGTCGATCGTCATGCGCGTCAGCGCCTCGATGACCTGTTCGCGGTTGCCGACCGTCAGCGACACCTCCACCTGCGGATGCAGGCGGGAGAAGCCGGCGATCACATGGGGCGCGAAATACTTGGCCGTGGAGGTGATGCCCACCGCAAGGCGTCCGGCCACCACGCCCTTCAGATCGGCAAGCGACGCCTCCGCCAGCTTGACGGCGGAGTCGATGTGGTTGGCGAGCCTCAGCATGATCGAGCCCGCGTCATTCAGGATCATGCCCGAGGACGTGCGCTCGAACAGCGGGATGCCCGCTGCCGCCTCCAGCTCCTTGATGCGGCTCGTCGTGGCGGAGGGCGTCAGGCCGATCACCTCCGCCGCGCGGGTGATGCTGCGCTCCTGCGCCACGGCGGCGAAGGCGGCAAGCTGGCGAAGGGTCAGGTTCCTCATTCGAAAACTTTGAATCGCGCCGACGATAAAATCAAGTTTTTCACATTCGGAACTTCGAATAGCCTTTTCGACAGCCGATGCTGGGGGACAGCCCGAAGCGAAAACAAGACGCATCGGCGGGGAGAAGCGAGCCATGCAGAGGGGTATGCCGTTGGAGGCGTGCCTGCGCGACAGCGCGCCGCCTGATCTCGGAGAAGCCGTCGCCGCGACCATCGTGGCCATGGCGCCAGCCGCAGCAGAGCTCGCCCGGCGGCTGGCCGAGCCCGCGCTGGACGAGGCGCACGGGGCCGTCGTCGGGTCTGCCAACGCCGACGGCGACGCGCAAAAGCGGCTGGATGTGGTCGCCGACGGGCTGTTCATGGCGGCGCTCAAGGCTGCTCCCGTCGCCGCCGTGGTGTCGGAGGAGGCGGAAACGCCGGTCCTGCTGGACGCGGAGCGGCCGCTCGTCGTCAGCCTCGATCCGCTCGACGGATCATCCAACCTGGACGTCAACGCACCGGTCGGGGCCATCTTCGCCATCGGCTCCCATCGCCGTGACGAGCCACTGCTCGCCTCCTTCCTTCGTCCCGGGCGGGAGCTGCTGGCCGCAGGCTTCTTCATCTTCGGTCCGCAGACGTCGCTCGTCGTCTCGGTCGGCGCCGGCACGCATCTTTTCATGCTGGACAGGGTGAGCGGCGACTTCCTGCTCGTGCGGGACAGCATCGTCATTCCCGCAGGCGTGCGCGAATATGCGATCAACGCCTCCAACTATCGCCACTGGTACCCCGGCGTGCAGCGATACATCGATGACTGCACACAGGGCGCAGACGGGCCGCGCGGGCAGAACTTCAACATGCGCTGGATCGCCTCGCTCGTGGCGGACAGCTATCGCATCTTCATGCGCGGCGGGGTGTTCCTTTATCCTGCAGATCGGCGGGAGGGCTACGGCCGGGGCCGCCTGCGCCACCTCTACGAGGCAAACCCCATCGCCTTCCTCGCCGCGCAGGCCGGCGGCGCAGCGTCGGACGGGATCGATCCCATCCTCGACCTGACTCCCGCGGGCATCCACGACCGCGTGCCCTTCGTCATGGGCTCGGCCGACAAGGTCGAGCGCATCCGCAGCTACCATCTCGACGACATTCCGCTCACGTCCCAGGCGCCGCTCTTCGGCCGCCGGGGCCTGCTGCGGGCCATGGCCTACTGAGGCGCCCATGTCCGTCAAGCATCCCATCATCGCCATCACCGGCTCCTCCGGCGCCGGCACGACCTCGGTCAAGCGCGTCTTCGAGCAGATCTTCACGCGCGAGGGCATCAAGGCGGCCTTCATCGAGGGCGACGCCTTCCACCGCTACGACCGCATGGAGATGCGGGCGAAGATGGCGGAGGCGGCCGCCGCCGGCAACAACCACTACAGCCATTTCGGCGACTATTCGAACCTGCTCGAGGACCTCCAGGCCGTCTTCGAGGAATACGGCGAGAAGGGCACCGGCCGCACGCGCACCTATGTGCATGACGAACACGAGGCCAGGCAGTGGAACACGCCGCCCGGCACGTTCACCGACTGGCGGCCCCTGCCCGAAGGCACCGACATCCTGTTCTACGAGGGCCTGCATGGCGCGGTGGTGACGGACACGGTCAACCTCGCAAAGCATGTCGATCTCAAGATCGGCGTGGTTCCGGTCATCAACCTCGAGTGGATCCAGAAGCTGCACCGCGACCGCGCAGCCCGCGGCTACACCACCGACGCCGTGCAGGATACGATCCTGAGGCGGATGCCCGACTACATCCGCTTCATCTGCCCGCAGTTCAGCGAGACGGACATCAATTTCCAGCGCGCGCCGACGGTGGACACCTCCAACCCCTTCATCGCCCGCTGGATCCCGACGCCGGACGAGTCGATCGTCGTCATCCGCTTCAAGAACCCGCGCGGCATCGATTTTCCTTATCTGCTGTCGATGATCCACGGCAGCTGGATGAGCCGGGCGAACTCCATCGTCATCCCCGGCAACAAGCAGGATCTTGCGATGCAGCTCATCCTGACACCGCTGATCCTGCAGCTCGTCGACCGCCGCCGCCGCGCCATCCGCTGAGGACCGCCGCCATGACCACGATCGAGGCCTATGACCGGCTGCCGGCCGACCATCGCGAGATGGCGAACGCCGTCCGCTTCCTCGCCGCCGACGCGGTGGAGCAGGCGAAGTCCGGACATCCAGGCATGCCCATGGGCATGGCGGACGTGGCGACAATCCTGTTTGCAGAGGAGCTGCGCTTCGACGCCGCCGATCCCGCCTGGCCGGATCGCGACCGCTTCATCCTCTCCGCCGGCCATGGCTCCATGCTCATCTACGCGCTGCTGTATCTGACGGGCGTGGAGGCGGTCACGCTCGACCAGCTCAAGCGCTTCCGTCAACTCGGCTCCAACACGCCGGGCCATCCGGAGTTCGGCCACACGCCGGGCGTCGAAACGACGACCGGCCCGCTCGGGCAGGGCATCGCCACCGCGGTCGGCATGGCGCTCGCGGAGGCGATGTTGAAAGCCCGCTTCGGTGCGAGCCTTGTCAACCACAAGACGTGGGTCATCGCCGGCGACGGCTGCCTCGCCGAAGGGATCAGCCATGAGGCGATCGACATGGCGGGGCATCTGAGGCTGAAGAACCTCGTCGTGTTGTGGGACGACAACCGCATCTCCATCGACGGGCCGACCTCGCTCTCGACCTCGATGGACCAGCGCCGCCGCTTCGAGGCGGCCGGCTGGACGACGATGGCGATCGACGGGCACGATCCTGCCCAGATCCGCCGGGCGCTCGCCAGGGCGCGGAGGGCGGCGCGTCCCGTCTTCATCGCCTGCCGCACGACCATCGGCTTCGGCGCACCGAAGAAGGCGGGCACCGAAGGCGTGCACGGTGCGCCGCTGGGCCCCGACGAGTTGCAGGCGACTCGCGAGGCGCTGCGCTGGCCGCATGGGCCCTTCGAGATCCCGCAGGCGATCCTTGCCCGCTGGCGCGAGGCCGGCGCCCGCGGCCGCCCCGCGCGGCTCGCCTGGGAGCGGCGCCTCGCCCGTCACCCCCAAGCCGCGGCCTTCGGCGCGGCGCTCAAGGGCGAGATCGAACCCGCCGCGCGCGACGCGCTGGCCGCCCATGCACGGGCGATGGCGGAGCAGAAGCCCACCGTCGCCACCCGCAAGGCCTCGGAGATGGCGCTCGGCGCGATCAACGGCGCCTCCCAGCTGACGATCGGCGGCTCTGCGGATCTGACCCATTCCAACCTCACCCTCACCAAGGGTCTGGCTGCCGTGCAGCGCGGCGACCTCTCAGGCCGCTACATCCATTACGGCATCCGCGAGCACGGCATGGCCGCGGCCATGAACGGCATCGCGCTGCACGGCGGCTTCATCCCCTATGGCGGCACCTTCCTGGTCTTTTCCGACTATGCGCGGGGCGCGGTGCGGCTCTCGGCGCTCATGAGGCAGCGGGTGATCTACGTCTTCACCCACGATTCCATCGGGCTGGGCGAGGACGGGCCGACACATCAGCCGGTCGAACATCTGGCGTCGCTGCGCGCCATGCCGAACCTCCTCGTCATGCGCCCCGCCGATGCGGTGGAGACGGCGGAATGCTGGGCCGCGGCGCTGGCGACGCGCGGCGCGCCCTCGGCGCTCTGCCTGTCGCGCCAGAACCTGCCGACCCTGCGCACCGAGGCTGGCGAGAACCTCTCCGCCCGCGGGGGCTATGTGATCCGGCCGACCAAGGGCCCGCGCGACGCCACCATCCTGGCGACCGGTTCGGAGGTCCATCTTGCCATGCAGGCGGCGGAGAAGCTCGCGGGCGAGGGCATCGCGGCCGCAGTCGTCTCCATGCCCTGCTGGGAGCTCTTCGAGGCCCAGCCCACGAGCTACCGGGACGAGGTGCTGGGCGTCGCCCCGCGCATCGGGGTGGAGGCGGCGCTGCGCTTCGGCTGGGACCGCTGGATCGGCCCGGACGGGATCTTCATCGGCATGCAGGGCTTCGGCGAATCCGCCCCCGGCCCGGATCTCTACAGGCATTTCGGCGTCACGGCAGAGGCTGTCGCCGACGCGGTCCGCGAGGCGATGCTCAAGCAGCGCAAGGCCGCTTGAGCGCAACAAGGGAGCTGACGACATGGCGCGCATCTCGCTGAGGCAACTGCTCGACCACGCCGCGGAGCGCGGCTACGGCGTGCCGGCCTTCAACATCAACAACATGGAGCAGGGCCTCGCCATCATGGAGGCGGCCAAGGCGGTGGACGCGCCGGTCATCATGCAGGCGTCCCGCGGCGCGCGCTCCTATGCCGGCGACGTGATGCTGTCGCGCATGATCGACGCGCTTGCCGACATGTTCCCCGACATTCCGCTCTGCCTGCATCTCGACCATGGCAACGAGGAGGCGACCTGCGCCACCGCCATCCAGCACGGCTTCACCTCCGTCATGATGGACGGCTCGCTGATGCCCGACGGCAAGACGCCGGCTTCCTACGAGTACAACGTCGCCGTCACCCGCCGGGTGGTGGACATGGCGCATTGGGTGGGCGCCTCGGTGGAAGGCGAGCTCGGCGTGCTGGGGAGCCTTGAGCACGGCGGAGGTGAGCAGGAGGACGGCCACGGCGTGGAGGGCTCGGTCGGCCACGACCAGCTGCTCACCGACCCCGACCAGGCCGTGGATTTCGTCGCCAGGACCGGCGTCGATGCGCTCGCCATCGCAATGGGCACGAGCCATGGCGCCTACAAGTTCAGCCGCAAGCCCGACGGCGCCATCCTGGCCATGCACGTGATCGAGGAGATCCACCGCCGGCTGCCCAACACGCATCTCGTCATGCATGGCTCGTCCTCGGTGCCGCAGGATCTGCAGGAGCTCTTCAACGCCCATGGCGGCGACATGCCGCAGACCTGGGGCGTGCCGATCGAGGAGATCCAGCGCGGCATCAAGCACGGCGTGCGCAAGGTGAACATCGACACCGACTGCCGGCTGGCGATGACCGCGCAGTTCCGCAAGGTCGCCAACGAGAACCGGCGCGAGTTCGATCCGCGCAAGTTCCTGAAGCCTGCCATGGACGCCATGAAGGCGCTCTGCCGTCAGCGTTTCGAGGAATTCGGCACAGCCGGCAACGCCTCCCGCATCAAGCCGCTGCCGCTCGCCGCCATGGCGCGGCGCTACCGCGACGCCGCGAAATCGGCCGCCTGACCCCCAACGATCAAGAGAGAGGAAACAGCCATGAACGCCCCCACGAAGAAACTGACGGCCAAGGAGCGCTACTCCGCCGGCGTGCTGAAATACCGGCAGATGGGCTATTGGGAGCCCGACTACGAGCCGAAGGATACCGACATCATCGCGCTCTTCCGCATCACGCCTCAGGATGGGGTGGACCCGATCGAGGCCGCGGCGGCGGTGGCAGGCGAGAGCTCGACCGCGACCTGGACGGTCGTGTGGACCGACCGGCTGACGGCCTGCGAGAAGTATCGCGCCAAGGCCTACAAGGTCGAGCAGGTCCCCAACGCGGAGAACCAGTACTTCGCCTGGATCGCCTACGATCTCGACCTGTTCGAGCCCGGCTCCATCGCCAACCTGACGGCCTCGATCATCGGCAACGTCTTCGGCTTCAAGCCGCTGAAGGCGCTTCGCCTCGAGGACATGCGCATCCCCGTTGCCTATCTCAAGACCTTCCAGGGCCCGGCAACGGGCGTGGTGGTGGAGCGTGAGCGGCTGCAGTGCTGGGGTCGTCCGTTGCTGGGCGCCACCGTGAAGCCAAAGCTGGGCCTTTCCGGCCGCAACTACGGCCGGGTGGTCTACGAGGCGCTGCGCGGCGGGCTCGACTTCACCAAGGACGACGAGAACATCAACAGCCAGCCCTTCATGCACTGGCGCGACCGCTATCTCTACTGCATGGAGGCGGTGAACCGCGCCTCCGCCGCAACCGGCGAGGTGAAGGGCACCTACCTCAACGTCACCGCTGCGACGATGGAGGACATGTACGAGCGCGCCGAGTTCGCGAAGGAACTCGGCTCGGTCATCATCATGATCGATCTGGTGATCGGCTACACCGCCATCCAGTCCATGGCGAAATGGGCACGCCGGAACGACATGATCCTGCATCTCCACCGCGCCGGCCACTCCACCTATACCCGCCAGCGCAGCCATGGCGTCAGCTTCCGTGTCATCGCCAAATGGATGCGCATGGCGGGCGTGGACCACATCCACGCCGGCACCGTGGTCGGCAAGCTGGAGGGCGACCCGGCGACGACGCGGGGCTACTACGACATCTGCCTCGACGAGCACACGCGGCAACGGCTGGAGAACGGCATCTTCTTCGACCAGCCCTGGGCCTCGCTCAACAAGATGATGCCGGTCGCCTCCGGCGGCATCCACGCCGGGCAGATGCACCAGCTCATCCATCATCTGGGCGAGGACGTCGTGTTGCAGTTCGGCGGCGGCACCATCGGCCATCCGATGGGCATCGAGGCCGGGGCGACGGCCAATCGCGTGGCGCTGGAGGCGATGATCTTCGCCCGCAATGCCGGCCGCGACTATCTCGCCGAGGGGCCCGAAATCCTGGCCGAAGCCGCGAAAACCTGCACGCCGCTCAAGATGGCCCTCGATACCTGGGGCGATGTCACCTTCGACTACGCCTCGACCGACTCGCCCGACTTCGCCCCCCTCGCCACCGCCTCCTGACCCCGGACCGCACAAGGATCACGCCCATGAGACTTCGTCACGGAGCCTTCTCCTTCCTGCCCGACCTGACCGATGCCGAGATCGCGACCCAGGTGCAGTATTGCATCGACAAGGGCTGGGCGATCAGCCTCGAGTACACGGACGATCCCCATCCCCGGAACTGCTACTGGGAAATGTGGGGCGCGCCGGTGTTCGACAATCCGGACGCAGCGGCCCTCATCTTCGAGCTCAACGAGTGCCGCAAGGCGCATGGCGACAAGTATATCCGCGTCATGGCCTTCGACTCGACCCATGGCTGGGAGTCGATCCGGCTCTGCTTCATCGTCAACCGGCCGAAGGAGGAGCCGGGCTTCCGCCTCGTGCGGCAGGAGACGCAAAGCCGCGCCATCCGCTACACGATCGAGTCCTACGCTGTTCAGTCCCGTCCGCAGGGCCGGCGCTACGCCGCCTAACCTGACGGACGGGACTGAACAGCGTAGGACTCGATCGTGTAGCGGATGGCGCGGCTTTGCGTCTCCTG
>CAZDUL010000146.1:0-60378 GCA_964508635.1 uncultured Allobosea sp.
CCAGTGTGAGCGCCGGCCGGGCGCCCAGCCCATCGACCTGACGGCCGAGACCGCCATGCGCTGCGCCGGGGGCGGGAGTCGCCTGTTCAAGGGCGCGCGCCGGCGCCTTGCCATCGCGGGGCTCAATCCCCGCGCGGGAGAAGGCGGCACGGTGGGCGCGGAGCGCGCGGGGGTCGTGCGTGCGCCTGTGGGGGCGCCCAGGGCGATGGGCATCGATGGGCGCGGCCCCCTGCCCGCCGATACGATGTTCCATGCGCGAGCGCGCGCCGGCTATGACGTCGCCATCACGATGTATCACGATCAGGGGTTGATCCCGGCCAAGACGCTGGCCTTCGACGAGGGGGTGAACGTGACGCTGGGCCTGCCCTTCATCCGTACATCGCCGGATCATGGCACGGCCTTCGATATCGCAGGCCAGGGTGGGGCGCGCCCGGACAGCCTGCTTGCGGCGCTGAAGCTGGCGCGCCGGCTGGCGGATCAGGCCTCATGGCCGTGATGCCGGATGGGCTGCCGCCGCTGCGCGATGTCGTGCGCGCCCACGGCCTGATCGCGCAGCGCGCGCTTGGCCAGAACTTTCTGTTCGATCTCAACCTGACGCGTCGCATCGCGCGCGCCTCCGGCCGGCTGGAGCAGGCCGTGGTGATCGAGGTGGGCCCGGGCCCGGGCGCGTTGACGCGAGCGCTGCTGATCGAGGGCGCCGGCCATGTCATTGCCATCGAACGCGACCAGCGCTGCCTGCCGGCGCTGGCGGAGATCGCGGCGCGATGGCCAGGCCGTCTGACCGTCGTCCACGGTGACGCGCTCGCCTTCGATGCCCCCGCGGCGCTCGGCCCCTTCGCCGGGGCGCTGAAGCCGCGCGTGGTCGCCAACCTGCCCTACAATGTCGGCACTGCGCTGCTCACCGGTTGGCTGACACAGGAGCGCTGGCCGCCATGGTTCGACAGCCTGACGCTGATGTTCCAGCGGGAGGTGGCCGAGCGCATCGTGGCCGATGAGCGCGACCCGGCGAACTACGGCCGCCTCGGCGTGCTCTGCGGCTGGCGATCCACGAACCGAATCCTGTTCGATGTGCCGCCGGCGGCGTTCACGCCACCGCCCAAGGTGATGTCCTCCGTGGTGCATCTCGTGCCGAATCCCCAGCCCGAGCCGTGCGACCTGAAGCAACTGGAGCGGGTCACGTCCGCTGCATTCGGCCAGCGCCGCAAGATGTTGCGCCAGTCGCTGAAAGGGCTCGGCGCCGACGTCGCCGGGCTGATCGCCGCTGCCGGCCTCGACCCGACGCAGCGGGCCGAGACAGTGCCGGTCTCCGGTTTCGTTGGTCTCGCGCGGGCGCTGACGGCCTTGCAACGCTGAAAGGCGCCTTGCGGTCACTCGACGTTCTGCGCCTGCTCACGCAGCTGATCGACCACGGTGCGCAGTTCCAGCCCCAGCTGCGACAGCTCCACATGGCCGGCCTTCGCGCACAGCGTGCTGGCTTCGCGCCCGAACTCCTGCGCCAGGAAGTCGAGCTTGCGCCCAATGGCGCCGCCCTGCGCCAGAAGCGCGCGGGCACTGGAGACATGGGCGGACAGGCGGTCCAGCTCCTCGCGCACATCGGCGCGCGTCGCCAGAAGGACCGCCTCCTGATGCAACCTTGCCGGGTCGAGCGCGCCCGGGGTCTCCAGCAGCGCCTGAACCTGCTCGGCCAGCCGCGCCCGGATGGCATCGACAGAGCGCCGGGGATGGTCGTTGATCGCAGCCGTCAGCGCATCGATGCGATCGATCTGCGCAGACAGCACCCCCGCCAGCGACGCGCCCTCGCAGCGGCGCGCGCTGCGCCAGGCCTCGACAGCAGCGGGCAGAGCCGCACGCATGGCGGCCTCCGTTTCAGGCGAAAGGCCGTTCTCCGCGTCGTCGACCTCGATCACGCCACGAATCGCCAGCAGCGCCTCGAAGGATGGCGGCGCGACGCCGAGCCTGTCGGCAACCAGCCTGGACTGCCCGACCAGCTCGGCCAGCAAGGCCTCGTTGATCCTGGCAGACCCACGCCGTGTCTCCGCCCGCGCCACGCTGAGCGTCACGTTCACCGTGCCGCGCACGGCAGCCGCCGTGACCGCCTTGCGCGCCTCCTCGCCCAGGGCGTCGAGCCCCGGTGGCGTCCGCAGGCGCACATCGAGCCCGCGCCCGTTCACCGACTTGATTTCCCACGCGAAGCTGACATCTCCGCTGTTCCTCGCCTCGCGGGCGAAGCCGGTCATGCTGACAATCATGGATGGGCTCCATCGGGAGAGCAGGCACGGGAGAAAGGCCTGATGTGCAAGGCCGAAGCTGGAAGGACACCCCTGCCGCAGATCCGCCCGCGCAATCAGGGCCTGATCTGCGGGACGATCTTCGGCGAGTTCAGATCGAAGGTTCGATTGAGCAGCGGATCGCGCGCCGTGCCTTCTGAAGCATCGACACTGCGGCCCCGCGCGCCCGCCGTCGTATGGGGCCGGTTGGCCTGCGACTGGGTCGCTGTGGGGCGGCGCTGGCCGGGTCCCGGCCAGGTTTCGATGTCGGCCGGCTGGCCGGGATCCGTGAAGCTGGCGGCACGCGGCTCGCCGTCGGGAAGGTCGGTGCGCCGCTCCGGCTGGCCCGGCGCCGGCGTGCCTGCAGGCGCTGCTGGCGCAGCGGGCGGAGCAAGGGGCGCAGGCTCCACACGATCGATGGTTGCTTCCGCCGTCGGGCGCGACGGATCGCGCCGCGAGGCCTCGATCTGGCGCCAGCGCGCGACGTTGCGATTGTGCTGCTCCAGCGTCTCGGCAAACGCGTGCCCGCCAGTGCCGTCGGCCACGAAGAACAGATCGCGCGTGCGCGAGGGATTGGCGACCGCCTCCATGGCGGCGCGGCCGGGATTGGCGATCGGCCCCGGCGGCAGACCGTCGATCACATAGGTGTTGAACGGCGTCGGCTGCGTGATCTCGGAACGCATGATGCCGCGCCCAAGCGTGCCCTTTCCGCCCACGAGACCATAAACGATCGTAGGGTCGCTCTGGAGCTTCATCCGGCGATTGAGCCGGTTCACGAACACGCCGGCGACGCGCGGGCGTTCGTCGGCGCGGCCGGTCTCCTTCTCGACGATGGAGGCGAGCGTCACAAGCTCCTGCGGCGTCCGCAGCGGCAGATCCGGCACGCGACGCGCCCAGATGCGGTTGAGCTCCTCGCGCTGCTTCTCCGCCATCAGCGACAGCAGGCGCTGGCGGGTCGTGCCGCGCTCGACGCGGTAGGTGTCGGGCAACAGGGAGCCCTCGCGCGGGATCTGGGTGATCTCGCCCGTGAGGAGATCGTTTTCCTTCAGGCGCGCGACGATCTGCTCGCTCGTCAGCCCTTCGGGAATGGTGATCGAGTGCAGCACCGGGCGGCCGCTGGTCAGCACGTCGAGCGCTTCGCGGGGGCTGATGTTTGCCTTGAACAGATACTCGCCGGCCCGCAGGTTGGCCCACGCACCGCTGACATAGCCGGCGATGCGGAAGATCGTGCTGTTCTGGATCACGCCTTCGCGCTGGAGTTGCTCGGCGATCTCCGGCAGGCCGCTGCCCTGCGGGATGATGATTGCCCGATCGACGGCCAGCGGCCCGGGCTCGGCCGCCTGCCGCGTCACGACGATGGCGGCGCCGCCGATCACGACAGCCAGCACCAGCCCGATGGTAAAGAATGCGCTGAGCAGGCCCACAAGCCCGCCGCGCCGCCGGCGCGTTCGTTTCGGCGGCGGCGGCGGTGGCGCGGAAGCCTTCAATGCTTCCGACGGACTGCGCGGAGCGACGCGCTGCGCATCATGTCCAGGCGGACGCGGCGAGGTGGCGTTGTCGCTCATTGCAGGATCGGCTCCGGATGAAGTTCGAGAAGGCGCCGGGCTTCATTCAGCGCCAGACATCCCTCTGTGCCAATGCAATGTGGCCTAAAACGGCCCGAAACGCATCTGGCCCGACAGGCATTGGCGCCAACCGGCTCAGGCGGCGTAGCGGCGAAACACCAGCGACGCGTTCGTCCCGCCGAACCCGAACGAATTGGACAGGGCCACCTCGATCACGCGCTTGCGCGGCACGTGCGGCACGAGGTCGATCGCCGTGGTCACGGAAGGATCATCGAGGTTCAGCGTCGGCGGTGCGATCTGATCGCGAATGGCCAGAATCGAGAAGATGGCCTCGACCGCGCCTGCCGCGCCGAGAAGGTGCCCGATGGCGGACTTGGTGGAGGACATCGAAACATGGGCCGCATGATTGCCCAGAAGCCGCTCGATCGCCTTCAGCTCGATCTCGTCGCCCAGCGGCGTCGAGGTGCCGTGCGCATTGATGTAGTCGATCGCCGAGGGCTCGATCCCGGCGCGCTTGAGGGCAGCCTTCATGCAGCGATAGGCGCCGTCACCGTCCTCCGAGGGCGACGTGATGTGGTAGGCATCACCCGACAAGCCGTAACCGATCACTTCGGCATAGATGTGCGCACCGCGCGCCAGCGCATGTTCCAGCGCCTCGATCACGACGACGCCGGCCCCCTCGCCCATGACGAAGCCGTCGCGGCCCTTGTCATAGGGGCGCGATGCCTTCTCGGGCGTGTCGTTGTAGGACGTCGAGAGGGCGCGGCAGGCACAGAAACCGGCGATCCCGAGCCGATTCACCGCCGACTCTGCGCCACCGGCCAGCATCACGTCGGCGTCACCGAGCGCGATCATGCGGGCGGCGTCGCCGATTGCGTGTGCGCCGGTCGAACAGGCCGTGACCACGGCGTGATTCGGCCCCTTGAGGCCATGCTCGATCGAGACATAGCCGGCGGCCAGGTTGGCGAGCCGGCCGGGGATGAAGAACGGCGACAGACGGCGCAGACCCTTTTCCTTCAGGGTCAGCGAGCCCTCATAGATCCCGCCGATGCCGCCGATACCCGAGCCGATCATCACGCCGGTAGCGATCTGCTCGTCGTAGGTCTTCGGCTTCCAGCCCGCATCGTCCAGCGCCTGCTTCGCCGCCGCCATCGCATAGACGATGAAGTCGTCGACCTTGCGCTGCTCCTTCGGCTCCATCCACTGGTCCGGGTTGAAGGTGCCGCCGCTGCCGTCGCCCCGCTGCGGGTAGCAGGCGATCTGGCAGGGAAAGTCCGAAGCGTCGAAATGGGTGATCCGAGCGGCTGCGCTGCGACCGTCGAGGAGACGCGACCACGTCTCCTCCACGCCGGTCGCAAGCGGCGACACCATGCCAAGGCCGGTCACAACGACGCGCCGCATCGCCTACCCTTTACCAACGCTGGGAACGAAAGATGACGACCGGGATCGGCCAAGGCACCGCGGTGGATCAGGCAGCCGCGTTCTTCTCGAGGAACTTGATGGCGTCGCCCACGGTGACGATCGTCTCGGCGGCGTCGTCGGGGATCTCGACGTTGAATTCTTCCTCGAACGCCATCACCAACTCGACCGTGTCGAGCGAGTCCGCGCCCAGATCGTCGATGAAGTTCGCACCTTCGACGACCTTGTCGGCCTCGACCCCCAGATGCTCAACGACGATCTTCTTCACCCGCTCAGCGATATCGGCCATGGACACGTCCTCTTCTCAAGCCGTTGGAGGGTTGCGGCCCATGGGCCGGCCCTGTCGTTCATGAAACCTGGCTTCGGCAGACCCGGTGGAGTTCTGGAAAGGCCCCCCGCGCGCCGAAGGTTGCTCGACGGCGCGACAAACCCAAGCACATCGCCCGCGTCAAGCCCCCCGTTGCCCCGCCCGATCGAAGACCGCAGCGCAGCGCGAGCGCTTTAGCATGCCGCTTGCCCCGTGGCGAGACGGCGCCAGCGGCACCGGGACAGGCTGGAGCCGGGACGGGAACAGACCCATAAGCTCCTCAGATCATGGCCATTCCGCCGTTCACATGCAGTGTCTGGCCGGTGATGTAGCCAGCTTCCGGGCTGGCGAGGAACACCACCGCCGCGGCCACCTCCGAACCCCGGCCGAGCCGGCCCATCGGCACTGTGGACAGGATGGCTTCGGTCTGCTTGTCGTTCAGGGCGGCCGTCATCGGCGACTCGATGAAGCCGGGCGACACCACGTTCACCGTCACGTTGCGGCTGGCAAGCTCGGCCGCGAGCGCTTTCGACAATCCGATCAGCCCTGCCTTCGAGGCGGCGTAATTGCCCTGGCCGGGGTTGCCCGTGGTGCCCACCACCGAACCGATCGAGATGATGCGCCCCTGCCGGCGGCGCATCATGCCCTTGGTTGCAGCGCGCATCAGACGGAACGAGGCGGTCAGGTTGACGGCCAGCACCTGCTCCCACTCCTCGTCCTTCATGCGCAGGAACAGGTTGTCCCGGGTGATGCCCGCATTGTTGACGAGAATGTCGAGTTGTCCGAGAGCGGCCTCGGCTGCCGGCACGAGCTTCTCGACATCGGCCGCGTCGGAGAGATTGCACGGAAGCGCGACCGCGTCGCCGCCAAGGTCCGCAACCAGCGCGTCCAGAATCGCCACGCGCGTGCCCGACACCGCGACGCGCGCGCCGGCAGCGGCGAGCGCACGGGCGATCTCGGTACCGATGCCGCCGGTGGCGCCGGTGACCAGCGCGGTCTTTCCTGCAAGAGAGAACATGAGCGAGCAATCCTTCGGTCAGTCTGCTGGATACGGCCTCATCCGCGCGAGGCGATGAAGGCGGCGATGTCATCAGGCGTGCCGATCGACGCCGTTGCGGCGTCCGGGGCGATCCGCCTGATCAGGCCGGCAAGCACCTTGCCGGCCCCGATCTCGATGAAACGGGTCACGCCGGCGGACGCCATGGCCTCTACCCCCTCGCGCCAGCGCACCGTGCCCGTGACCTGAGCCACGAGACTGTCGCGGATGGCGGCAGGATCGGTCAGCGGCGTTGCGGTCACGTTGGAAAGCACGGGCACCGCAGGGGTTTCAATCGTCACGCTCGCCAGCGCGGCGCGCATCGCCTGCGCCGCCGGCTGCATCAGGGAACAATGGAAGGGCGCGGACACCGGCAGCATCAGCGCGCGGCGAACGCCCCGTTCCCCGGCCAGCTTCACCGCGCGTTCGACCGCCGCCTTCGCCCCGGAGAGCACCACCTGCCCGCCGCCATTGTCGTTCGCCGCCTCGCAGACCTCTCCCTCGGCAGCGTCCTCCGCGATCGCGCGGGCCTTATCGAGATCGACGCCGATCAAGGCCGCCATGGCGCCGGCCCCGGGCGGCACAGCCGCCTGCATCGCGTTGCCGCGAATGCGCAAGAGCCGCGCCGCATCGGCAATGCTGAAGCTGCGGGCGGCTGCCAGCGCCGAATATTCTCCGAGCGAGTGGCCCGCCACGAACGCCGCCTCGCGCCCGATGTCGAAGCCCGCCTCGCTCTCGAGCACGCGGGCCACTGCGACGGACACGGCCATGAGCGCGGGCTGTGCGTTCGTGGTAAGGGTGAGCTCTTCGATCGGGCCTTGGAACATGAGCTCTGACAGCTTCTGCGACAGCGCCTCATCGACCTCGTCGAACACTGCGCGGGCCACGGGGAACGCCTCGGCCAGCGCCTTGCCCATCCCCACAACCTGGCTGCCCTGGCCGGGGCACACGAGCGCAAGCGACATCCACGACATCCTTCTTTCACAACACGTGTCGCGGGGCTTGGCCCCGATCGGACCTCGCCGTCAAGGGGACGGCGCGGAGAGACGGCGCTTGCCGTGTCGCGCCCAAGCTCGCGCCGAATCATCCGTCAGGCGCGTCACCGGCGGCCCTTGACCCGCCGATCGCCGGCCGCTCGGGGCGGGCCGGGCCAAACCGGCCCGTGATGGCCGGGTCAAGGCACGAGCCATGACGCGCGACGCTTGGCCGGCATCGGGTCTGGCTGCGGCACCCTGGAGCTCAAGAACGGTCATCGCCCCTCGGCGGCCAGCCTGTCGATGTACCGCCCCTCGAAATCGAACCGGCCGACATGGGCGATGCGCTCATGGGTCAAGCCGAAGACGCGCCCGCCGCACTGCTCGCGCCAGCGGCGGCAGAAGGACACGTCCTCCGACAGCATCCAGTTCTCGACCGGATCGAGCATGGGCTCGAAGAAACCATGCACCTGGGTCTGCCCGAGTGTGTCGCGTCCGTGGGCGGGCCGCCGCACCGGGGCTGCGCCGCGCTGCGCCATGGTCGCCAGCACGGTCCGGCGGATCAGGGTGATCCCCATGCCGATGGCCGCAAGCTCGCGAACGCCTTCTGAAACCGGGGCCGGCGGATCGGTCAGCGGCGCGATGAAGCTCAGGCCGAGCGCCGCCGCTTCGCCGAAGGGGGCACCGGCCGCGCCCGCAGCATGAACGGCCTTCAGGTCGATCCGCCGGCGCGGACAGATCGCGCCCACCACGTCGCGCTGGCTGCGCAACAGGGCCATCACCGTTTCGCCCTCGAACCCCATGTCGTCATCAATGAACAACAGGTGCGAGTAGTCCGGCCGTGCGAGGCAATAGCTGGCGATGCTGTTGCGGGCGCTGGCAATCTCGCTGCCATCCACATTGCACAGGTCATAGCCGATGCCGGCCTCGATCAGGGTGCGGATCGTGCTGGTCAGGCTGAAGACCGTGGCCGTGAACATCTGAGCCCGCGTGGTCGGCAGGCCGATCAACAGCTTGATGGACATGCGGGCCTCGAACGGTGGTCGGCTTGCGTTCGACCTAGCCGGATCAGGGTGAAGGAAGCGTTGCGCCTGCGGCCCGTGCGCGGCGGCCCGTCGCGGGCAGCCACGCTCAACCGCGTGCCAGAAATGGCATCTTCGTGGCCATGAGGGTCATGAACTGGACGTTGGCGGAAAGCGGCAGGCTCGCCATGTGCAGTACGGCATCGGCGACATGCTGCACGTCCATGGTCGGCTCGACCTTGATCGAGCCGTCGGCCTGCGGCACGCCCCTCGTCATCGGCATCGCCATTTCGGTGAGGGCGTTGCCGATGTCGATCTGGCCGCAGGCGATATCGTATTTCCTGCCATCCAGGGCGGTCGCCTTGGTCAGCCCGGTGATGGCATGCTTGGTCGAGGTGTAGGCGGCGGAATTCGGTCGCGGCGCGTGGGCCGAGACCGAACCGTTGTTGATGATCCGCCCGCCCATCGGTTCCTGCGCCTTCATGATCCGGAACGCGGCCTGCGTGCACAGGAACGGCGCCGTGAGGTTGGTATCGACCACAGCCTTCCAGTCCGCGAGCGCAACATCCTCGAGCAGGGCCGGCTTGTGGTTGATGCCGGCATTGTTGAACAACAGGTCGAGCCGGCCGAAATGCGCCGTCACGGCGGCGAACAGCCCCTCGACGGCGGTCGCGTCGGTGATGTCGCAGGCATGGGCGAGCCCGGTCTGCGGCGTCGCGCCGCCGAGCCGAAGCGTTTCGTCGAGCGCTTCGGCGCGCCTCGCGGTGACCGCCACGCGCCAACCGGCCTTGAGCATCGTCACCGCAACCGCCCGTCCGATACCCGCGCTCGCCCCCGTGATCAGGGCCACCCTGCCATCCGCCATCCCTCTGTCCTTTCCCGAAGGGCCACAACGCAACCATAGCAGCCGGAGGGAGCAACAGGCGAGCGGCGCGCGTCAGACGGCCGGGCCTGCGCTTCGCGCATACTTCGACCGCTTCCCGAACACGGGCCCGCACCGGCGGCTGGTGCACAGCTCGCCATGGCGGACCATCCATGGCAGCACGCCCACCACGGCAGCACGCCCATGTCTGGCAATCGCGGCAAGAGCCGCACCGTTCCAGGTGTTCAGCTTGCGGGCTTGTGAAGCCCCACGCTGTTTGCGGAAAGCTGCTGCATTCAGCCCTCGAAACGGTGCAGAAAACTTGCCGCACCGCTTCGGCAAATGAAAATCAATTCACCAAAAAAATGTTTTTGTTTCCATCAATATATTTCTTCATCATTCTGTATCATAATTGCCGGTTAAGCGGCATTAGGACGTTCATGGAAATGCAATCTGGAAGGCATTTGTCATCCGGATCTCCACGTCTGTTTTCTTTTCGCGGGGTCGGGCCCGATCTGGGCTATCGACGACGAGGCTTGTACTGACCATCGTGGCCACAGCGGCTCTCACGCCAAACACGCGCCCTTACCTCCCCCCGACGCCGGACCGCAAAGGCAGGCATTTTTTTGCGACCTGCATCTTGACGCATGTGCGACATGCTTGAATTACATGGCGCGCATGCCCGCCTTTCATGGTGAGGAACACGGAGGAACACTGCCCATGCAACGTCGCCAGTTTCTGAAGGGGGCCGCCATTGCCGGCGCCGCTTCGACGATCGCCATGCCCGCGATCGCCCAGTCGCAGCCGTCAATCCGGTGGCGTCTGACCTCGGGCTTCCCGAAGTCGCTCGACACGATCTACGGCGCGTCGGAGACCATCGCCCGCTACGTGCGCGAAATGACCGACGGTCGCTTCGAGATTCAGGCCTTCGGCGCTGGCGAGATCGTCGGCGGCCTGCAGTCGGTCGATGCGGTCTCGGCCGGAACGGTCGAGATGGCCAACACGGCGGTCTACTACAACTGGGGCAAGGATCCGGCCTTCGGTCTGGCGACGGCCGTGCCGTTCCTGATGTCCAAGCGCGCCCAGGATGCATGGATGCTCGATGGCGGCGGCGAGAAGCTGCTCAACGAATTCCTCGCCAAGCACAACATCATCGCCTTCGAGGGCGGCAACACGGGCTGCCAGATGGGCGGCTGGTGGCGCAAGGAAATCCGCAGCCTGGAGGATCTCAAGGGCGTCAAGATGCGCATCGGCGGCTCGGGCGGCGCGGTCATCGCCCGTCTCGGCGTCGTGGCGCAGCAGATCGCGGGCGGCGACATCTACCCGGCGCTCGAGCGTGGCACGATCGATGCGGCCGAATGGGTCGGCGCCTACGATGACGAGAAGCTCGGCTTCAACCGGGTCGCGCGCTTCTTCTACTATCCGGGCTGGTGGGAGGGCGGCGCCGTGCTGCACACCTGCGTCAACCTGGCCAAGTGGAATGAACTGCCGAAGTCCTACCAGGCCATCCTGCGTGGCGCATCGGCCTTTGCCAACACCGAGATGACGGCCAAGTACGACGCCCGCAACCCGGCCGCGCTGAAGCGCCTGATCTCGCAGGGCACGCAGCTTCGCGCCTTCCCGCAGGATGTTCTGGACGCGGCCTTCCGCGAGGCCAATGCGCTCTACGCGGAGATCTCCGCGCGCAACGCCGACTTCAAGAAGATCTTCGATTCGGCAGTAGCGTTCCGGAACGACTTCTATCTCTACAATCAGATCGCGGACTTCTCCTTCGACTCGTTCATGATCCGCGCCCGCGCGCGCGGCTGAACGGGCTCTGTCCTGATCAACCGCAGCCGCCGCGCCGCGAAGGTGCGGCGGTTGTCTTTCAGGGGCGCCTGCCATGTCGGGCTGCGCGCGCGGCATGGACATCCGTGGCGCCGCGGTTGCCACCGCCGGGGAGACGTCCTAACCGGACAGTGGCATCCTGAACCGCTCACATCGAGGGATAAGCGACATGGGTGGCCTGCTCGCCGTTTCGCGAACGATTGATGCCGTCAACACCTTCCTGGGAAGGTCTGCGGCATGGCTCGTGCTCGTCGCGGTCCTGATCTCCGCCGGGAACGCAACCTCGCGCAAGCTGTTCAACATGTCCTCGAACGCATGGCTCGAGTTGCAGTGGTATTTGTTCGGCGTCGTCTTCATGCTCGGCGCTGCGTGGACGATGAAGCTCAACGAGCATGTGCGCGTCGATGTGGTGTCGTCGCGGCTGAGCAAGAAGTTGCGCGACCGCATCGAGATTTTCGGGCTTCTGGCCTTCTTCTTCCCCTTCGTGCTGATCCACGTCTACGAGTCGATCCCGTTCTTCCTGACCTCCTGGCGCACGCAGGAATGGTCGACCAATGCGGGCGGCCTGATCATCTGGCCTGCCAAGTTCATGGTTCTGTTCGGCTTCATCATGCTGTCGCTGCAGGGCGTGTCGCAGCTGATCAAGCGCATCGCCATCATCCGCGGCGATCTGGACGAGGTCGACGAGATGAAGGAAGCCGCCCACGCGCCGCCTGTGACCCACGAACTCGAGATGAATCCGGAGCAACCGGACCCGATTTCGCCCGGGGACCCGAAGCGCTGAAGGCTCGCGCTCCAGACGGCCGCCCCCGCCCCCGCTTCGTGACCGACGACACCACGCCATGCTCGATTTCTTCATCCACTATCTTGCGCCGATCATGTTCGGCTCGCTCGTGCTGTTCCTGCTGCTGGGCTATCCGGTCGCGTTCACGCTGTCGGCTGTCGGCATCATCTTCGGCTTCATCGGCATCGAGCTTGGCCTGTTCACGCCGAATTTCCTGCAGGCCTTGCCGGAACGGGTCTTCGGAATCATGTCGAACGAGACGCTGCTCGCGATCCCGTTCTTCACCTTCATGGGCCTTGTCCTCGAGCGCTCGCGCATGGCGGAGGACCTGCTGGACACGATCGGGCAACTCTTCGGGCCGGTTCGCGGCGGTCTTGCCTACGCGGTGATCTTCGTTGGCGCACTGATGGCCGCAACGACCGGCGTCGTCGCTGCGGCGGTGATCTCGATGGGCCTGATCTCGCTGCCGATCATGATGCGCTACGGTTACGACCACCGGCTGGCGACCGGCGTGATCATGGCGTCCGGAACGCTGGCGCAGATCATCCCGCCATCGCTGGTGCTGATCGTGCTCGCCGACGTGCTCGGCAAGTCGGTGGGCGATTTCTACACCGGCGCAATCATCCCGGGCCTCCTGCTGACGGCGTGCTACGGGCTTTATGTCTTCGTGCTGACGCTCATCAAGCCGCACTACGGACCACCGCTGCCGCCGGAAGCGATGACGCTCGGCAAGGGCGTGATGTCGTTGCTGGTGATGATCGCGCTGTCGGTGGCGGTCGGCGTCGGCGCCACCATGCTGTTCGCGCCGCGGGTCGAACAGGCGCCCGAGGTCTACGGGGCTTCGGTCGCGGTGCTGTTCGCGCTGCTGGTTGCCCTGGCGAACAGCAGGTTCAACCTGAACATCCTGTCCTATCTCGCGACCCGCGTGATCATGGTGCTCGTGCCGCCGCTGGCGCTCATCTTCCTGGTGCTCGGCACGATCTTCATCGGCCTCGCCACGCCGACCGAGGGTGGCGCGATGGGCGCTGTCGGCGCGCTCGTGCTTGCCTGGATGAACGGGCGTCTCACCTTCACGCTAACCCGGCAGGCTTGCGAAAGCACGCTGAAGCTGTCGGCCTTCGTGATCTTCATCCTGATCGGCGCGCGGGTGTTCGCCCTGACCTTCTACGGCATCAACGGCCACATCTGGGTGAAGGAGCTGATGCTGTCGCTGCCGGGCGGCGCGGTGGGCTTCCTCGCGTTCACCAACATCGTGGTCTTCCTGCTCGGGATGTTCATCGACTTCTTCGAGATCGCCTTCATCCTGATGCCCTTGCTCGTCGCGCCGGCGCAAGCGCTCGGCATCGACATCGTCTGGTTCGGCATCCTGATGGCGATGAACATGCAGACGTCGTTCCTGACCCCGCCATTCGGCTTCGCGCTGTTCTATCTGCGATCGGTCGCGCCGCGTCTGGCCTACACGGACAAGGTGACCAACAGGCGCATCGAGGGTATCGAGACGATCACGCTGTATCGCGCCGTGATCCCGTTCATCCTGATCCAGATCTTCATGGTCTTGGCGGTATACCTGCTGCCGGGCATGGTGACACACTACAAGGATGCCGTTCATGAGATCGATCCGGCCGAGGTGCAGCGCAAGCTGGACAACCTGACCGTCCCCGGTCTTGACTTGCCCAACATCTCGCTGCCGCCGCCGCCGACGCTGCAGTAAACAACCCGGGGTCGCATGCGAGCGACAAGGGCGGCCTCAAGGGCCGCCTTGCCTGTTCCCCGGAACCGGGCTTCGTCAGGTCATCGGCACAGCGGTGAAGGCGCGCGCCGCCGGTCGCTCCGCCACCCGGCCGAGCCAGGCTTCGACGGCCGGTCGGGCTTCTCGAGGCAGCGGCATGTTGAACCAGCGGTGCACGAGCGGTGCCAGGGCGATCTCGCCCATGCCGAACATGTCGCCCGCCAGCCATGTCCTGCCGGACAGATGTGCGTCGAGGATCGACAGCGCCCTTTCCGTGGCTTGCCGCGAGGCTTCGATTGCGCCATCGTTGCGTCGCTCCGGAGGGGTTCGGATCAGGCCCCGGAAGGCGTCGGAATAGGCCGGCACGAACACGGTCGAGGCCCAGTCCATCCAGCGGTCGCCCAGCGAGCGCTCGGCCGGATCGGTCGGCCACAGGCCGCCCTCGTCGTATCGCGCGGCAAGATAGCGGATGATGGCGTTGCTTTCCCACACGATCGCGCCATCATCCTCGATGACCGGAACAAGGCCATTGGGGTTGCGCGCCCGGAATGCCGGCGTGTCGACGCCCCCGAAGGCCATGCCTGCATCGTGACGGACATAGGGGAGCCCAAGCTCCTCCGCGCAGTAGACGACCTTCTGCACGTTCACCGAATTGATCCGCCCCCAGATGGTCAGCATGTGCACATGTCCTGGCTTGCTCGGAATTGTGGCCGACCGTTCTAGACGCGGCGGCACGGATGCGCCAAGGCCACCCTGGTCAACGGCGAGCCAGCCACGCGGGGGATGATGTTCTTCCATATCTCAAAACTGATCTGGTTCATCGTCCAGCCCACCAACGGCCTGCTGCTGCTGGCGGCGGCGGGCGTAGGCCTGCAGTTCATCGGACGGCTGCGGCTTGGCCGGTGGCTCGCCGCGTTCGGGGTCGCCGGGCTGCTGGCGGGCGGGTTCCTTCCCCTCGGCATGTTGCTGCTGAGGCCGCTCGAGGACCGTTTCCCGCAACCTGTCCTCCCCGGGCGGATCGATGGCCTCATCGTCCTCGGCGGCGCGATCGGTTCGACCCGGGGCCTCACCAGCCTGAACGACAGCGCGGCCCGCATGACGGAGGCGCTGGCCCTGTCCCGCCGATTTCCGGATGCGAGGCTCGCCTTCAGCGGCGGCGACGCCAGCTTGCTGATGGCCGACGACATGACCGAGGCCGAAGCGGCCGAGCGCTTTCTCCTGTCGCTTGGCCTTGCGCGCGAACGGCTGATCCTGGAGGGGCAGTCCCGCAACACGCGCGAAAACGCCGTGCTGCTAAAGCCGCTGCTGCCAGCAACGCAAGGGCAGACCTGGTTGCTCGTCACGTCGGCCTGGCACATGCCGCGCAGCGTCGGCGTGTTTCGCAAGGCCGGTTACGACATCGTGCCCTTTCCGGTCGACTTCGCCACCGAAGGCGATGCCCGCGACGTGCTGCGCCTGAACCGCAGCTTCTCCTACGGGCTCGGCCTGCTCGACCTCGCCTTCAAGGAATGGATCGGCCTGATCGCCTATCGCCTTGCCGGTTATACGGATTCGCTGCTGCCGGGTCCCGAGGCAGCACCCAGCCGATAGACGCCGCGAAAGTCGTCCGGATCGACCGGACGGCCCTTGCGCAGGATCGCCAGCCGGCCCTGCTTCGCCAACCGCACGGCCGCAGCCCGAACCGGCTTCATCAACCCGCTCCATTGTTCGGGCCTGTCGCCGCCGAGCGCGCGGGCCGCTTCCGACGGGCAGATGGTCTTTCCGGCGCCACGGGCGGCCACCATCGCCAGAATGGTTCGCTCGATTTCGTCGGCATCGGGCATGGGCGGCTCCATCGGCAGCTGCGGGGCGGCAACGTATCGGCGCGCGTTGACCTTGGTGCGAGCGGGTGGCTATCTCGGCCATGAGCGAACAGCGGAGACTCTTATGCCCCAGACCATCGCAAAGGGCTACAAGGCGCTGCTGGAAGAGGCGAATGCCGCGGTGGAGACGTTGAGCGTCGAGGATGCCGCGGCCCTGCACGGCCGCGACGATGTGGTTTTCGTCGACCTGCGCGATCCGCGCGAACTCGAGCGGGAGGGCCGCCTGCCCGGCGCATTCCACTGCCCGCGTGGAATGCTGGAGTTCTGGATCGATCCGGAAAGCCCCTATGCCAAGCCGGTTTTCCAGCAGGACAAGCGGTTCGTGTTTTTCTGCGCCGGCGGTTGGCGCTCGGCGCTGGCGGCGAAGACCGCGCAGGAGATGGGCCTGAAACCCGTCGCGCACATCCAGGGTGGCTTCGGCGCTTGGAAGGCGGCTGGCAAACCGGTGGACATGCCCGCCATCTGGCAGAGCTGACCGGCCCGGACCATGACGTGGATTCTCACGCTTGCCGCCTTGGGCCTGTGGCTCTTTCGCAGGCCGATCCTGGCGCGCCTTGTCCCTTTTCTGCCGGATCGGCGGACCCGTCACAGGGTGCTGGGAACCATCATCGCCGCCTTCGTCATCACCGCCGCGGCGCGGCTGGTCATTCGCTACTGGGGCGGCTGAGCCGCCGGGCGACGGCTTCGGGAATCGCGAGCCGAGCGCACATGCGCTGCCCAAGCCGATTCTGTTGGATGGCTCGCCACGATTCGGCCATCGTCATGCCGCGTTGCACCCATCATTGATGCGCGCTCCACTTGTCGATTCAAGCGCTTGCAGCCCATAGCCTCGCGCTGTCCTTGAGCGCGGCGAGCCCAGGCGTCATCAACCATCGCGCAGCGACCCGCGACGCTGCAGAAGCAGACTTTCCAGCGGGCTTCCAACATGATGGAATCAAGGCGCGGTTGATGATTCCCGTTGCCATTCAGGCGCTTGCGACTGAACTGCTCACGTTATCCCCGCCATTCACATCGGCACACAACATCTGGTGTCGCCGCTCGCCGCCCGCCACAACAGCTTGACGCCCCAAAGCCTTTCCGACAGTCTTGCCCGGCATCGCAAGACGTGCTGCGGCCATCGCTGGGTCCGCGCTCGCCGACCGGTCCCGAACCTTCCCGGGCGCAACCGTCACGGTGGCGGTCAGCGCGGGCTGGTTGAGGGTTAGGGCAGGGTCGAGCCGGAAGCTCTCCCTCGGCGACAGCCGTGACGCAGCCATGCGAGCCGTAACGACAGTGGCGCGCCGGAACCAACCGGGCGCCATGGGGCATCATTCAGGGCTGACATCGGGCCGCGGGAACAACCTGGCGGAACAGGCGCTTTTGCGCCGCAAGAAAGGACGTTTCACGATGAAGATCGCGCGCCGCTACACCAAGGCCGGCCAGTCTCCCTATGCCGGCATCGCCTTCCGCGAGACGGTGAGCGAGATCCGCAATCCGGACGGCTCGATCGTGTTCAGGCTGGAGGGCATCGAGGTGCCCGAGAGCTGGAGCCAGGTGGCCTCGGACGTCCTCGCCCAGAAATACTTTCGCAAGGCCGGTGTGCCCGCCGTGCTGAAGCGCTTGGAGGAGAACGATGTTCCCTCCTTCCTGTGGCGTTCGGTGGCGGATGAAGCCGCGATGGCGTCGCTCCCGGAAGACAGGCGCACGGGCTCGGAGACCTCCTCGAAGCAGGTCTTCGACCGTCTGGCTGGCTGCTGGACCTACTGGGGCTGGAAGGGCGGCTACTTCACCTGCGAGGACGACGCCTCCGCCTTCTTCGACGAGCTGCGCTTCATGCTGGCCCAGCAGATGGTCGCGCCCAATTCGCCGCAGTGGTTCAACACCGGCCTGCACTGGGCCTATGGCATCGACGGGCCGAGCCAGGGGCATTTCTATGTCGACCACAAGACCGGCAAGCTCACCCGGTCGAAGTCGTCCTACGAGCATCCCCAGCCCCATGCCTGCTTCATCCAGGGGGTCGAGGACGACCTCGTGAACGAAGGCGGCATCATGGATCTATGGGTGCGCGAGGCGCGCCTGTTCAAGTACGGCTCCGGCACCGGCTCGAACTTCTCGCGCCTGCGCGGCGAGGGCGAGAAACTCGCCGGCGGCGGCCGCTCGTCGGGCCTGATGAGCTTCCTCAAGATCGGCGATCGAGCCGCGGGCGCGATCAAGTCCGGCGGCACCACGCGCCGCGCCGCCAAGATGGTCGTGGTGGACGCCGATCACCCCGACATCGAAGCCTATATCGACTGGAAGGTGAAGGAGGAGCAGAAGGTCGCCGCCCTCGTCACCGGCTCCAAGGTCGTGCAGAAGCACATGAAGGCCGTCATGAAGGCCTGCGTGAACTGCGACGGCCCCGGCGACGCCTGCTTCGATCCGGAGAAGAACCCTGTCCTGAAGCGGGAGATCCGGCTGGCGCGCCGCGCCATGGTGCCGGACAACTACATCAAGCGCGTCATCCAGTTCGCCAGGCAGGGCTACACCGAGATCAGCTTCGACACCTATGACACCGACTGGGATTCCGAGGCCTACGCCACCGTCGCCGGTCAGAACTCCAACAACTCCGTGTCGGTGAAGGACGACTTCCTGCGCGCCGTCGAAGCCGATGGCGACTGGACGCTGACGGCCCGCACCACCGGCAAGGTGACCAAGACGCTCAAGGCGCGAGACCTGTGGGAGAAGATCGGCTACGCCGCCTGGGCCTCGGCCGATCCGGGCCTGCACTTCAACACGACGATGAACGACTGGCACACCTGCCCGGCTTCGGGCCCGATCCGGGCCTCGAATCCGTGCTCGGAATACATGTTCCTCGACGACACCGCCTGCAATCTGGCGTCCGCCAACCTGCTGCAATTCTACGACCGCTCCAGCCGGACCTTCGACTGGGAGGGCTACGAGCATCTGTGCCGTCTGTGGACGCTCGTGCTGGAGATCTCGGTGCTGATGGCGCAATTCCCTTCGCGCGCCATCGCAGAGCTGTCCTACGAGTATCGCACCCTCGGCCTCGGTTATGCGAATATCGGCGGCCTGTTGATGACCATGGGCCTTCCCTACGACAGCGACAGGGCCGGGCGCTGTGCGGTGCGCTGACCGCGATCATGACCGGTGTGGCCTATGCCACCTCCGCGGAGATCGCCTCCGAGGTCGGCCCCTTCCCCGGCTATCGCAAGAACGCCGACCACATGCTGCGCGTGATCCGCAACCACCGCCGCGCTGCCTATGGTGAGGCCACCGGATATGAGGCCCTGGCGACGCCCCCGGTGCCGCTCGATCATGCCAACTGTCCGCAGCCCATCCTCGTCGAGCGCGCGAAACTCGCCTGGGACCGGGCGCTGGAGCTGGGCCAGAAGCACGGCTACCGCAACGCGCAGGCCACGGTGATCGCGCCCACGGGCACGATCGGTCTCGTCATGGACTGCGACACCACCGGCATCGAGCCCGATTTCGCGCTTGTGAAGTTCAAGAAGCTGGCCGGCGGCGGCTATTTCAAGATCATCAACCGCGCCGTGCCGGATGCGTTGCGGGCGCTCGGTTACACCGAAAGCCAGATCGCCGAAATCGAGGCCTATGCGGTGGGCCATGGTTCGATTGCGCAGGCTCCGGCGATCAACCATGCCACGCTCGCTGCCCGCGGCTTCACGCCCGAGAAGATCGAGGCGCTCGAGAAGGGCATGAAGAGCGCCTTCGACATCAAGTTCGTCTTCAACAAGTGGACGCTGGGCGAGGACTTCCTCACCCGGACGCTGAAGGTTCCGGTGGAGAAGCTGAACGACCCTTCCTTCGACCTGTTGCAGCATCTCGGCTTCTCGAAGGCCGACATCGAGGCGGCGAACATTCACGTCTGCGGGGCGATGACGCTGGAAGGCGCGCCCTTCCTGAAACCCGAGCATTACGCCGTGTTCGATTGCGCCAACCCCTGCGGACGACTTGGGCGTCGCTATCTCTCGGTCGAAAGCCACATCCGCATGATGGCGGCGGCGCAGCCCTTCATCTCGGGTGCGATCTCCAAGACCATCAACATGCCCAACGACGCCACCGTCGAGGACTGCAAGAACGCCTACATGCTGTCGTGGCGGCTCGGGCTGAAGGCCAATGCTCTCTACCGGGATGGCTCGAAGCTGAGCCAGCCGCTCAACGCCGCGCTGATCGCCGACGATGAGGACGAGGCCGAGGAGGCCGTCGAGGCGCTCGCCGCGATGCCGGCGGCGGCCAAGGCAACGGCGATCTCGGAGCGGATCGTCGAGCGCATCATCGAGCGCGTCGAGCGCAACCGTGAACGCGAGCGCCTGCCCGACCGGCGCAAGGGCTATACCCAGAAGGCGACCGTCGGCGGCCACAAGGTCTATCTGCGCACCGGCGAATACAATGACGGACGCCTCGGCGAGATCTTCATCGACATGCACAAGGAAGGCGCTGCCTTCCGTTCGCTGATGAACAATTTCGCCATCGCCGTGTCGCTCGGCCTGCAATATGGCGTGCCGCTGGAGGAGTATGTCGAGGCCTTCACCTTCACCCGCTTCGAGCCGGCCGGGCTCGTGCAGGGCAACGAGGCTATCAAGAACGCCACCTCGATCCTCGACTACGTCTTTCGCGAGCTGGCGATCAGCTATCTGCAGCGCTACGACCTCGCTCATGTCGATCCGTCCGAGATCGGCAACACCGTCCTCGGCAAGGGCGAGGCGCAATCCGATCTCGACAGCCCGGCCCCCTCGCCGGCCCAGCAGGTGGTGTCGAAGGGGCTGCTGCGGTCCAAGACCGACAAGCTGATGCTGGTTCAGGGCGGAGCCGTCGCCGCGGGGGCCGTTGCAGCCGTCGCCGTGGCAGAGGGGGCGGCCGTCAGCGCGCTCTTCACGGCAGGGGCCACGGCGCTGAAGCCGGATGCGGAGGAGGCCTCGCCGGCTTCAGGCATCGGCGCTGCCCGCATCGTGGCGCACGCCGCAGGGTCCACCCGCACGGTGGCCGACAAGCGCGCGGAAGCCATCATGAAGGGTTATGTCGGCGATCCATGCGGCGAGTGCGGCAACTTCACCCTGGTGCGCAACGGCACCTGCCTGAAGTGCGACACCTGCGGTGCCACGACGGGATGCAGCTGAACCCTTGCGGCCTTGCCATGGCTGCCCGTCTCGTGCCTATCCTTGTGAGGGCGCTGCGCGGAGCATCCCGGGGTCGGCGCGCAATGGAGGGTTCGATGGCGATGCAGACAGCGCTCCAGCGCGTCGGGCTTCTTGCTGCTCTCGTGACAGCAGGCATGATGGCCACGCCGGCGGCCGCGCAAATCTATATCGGCCCCGGGGGCCCGGTCTTCGTGCCTGATCGCCCGCCGCCGCCCTACCGTCCGCCGCCTGGCTGGGGCCCGTCCCCGGGCTTCGGGCCGATCAGCTGCGCGCAGGGCGCGCGCATCGTCGCTTCGGAGGGGTTCCGCAACGTCCAGCCGCGCGACTGCAGCGGGCGCGTGTATCGCTACACCGCGTTCCGCGGCCGCACCGGCTTTGAGGTGCGTGTCTCGTCACGATCTGGCGACATCACGATGGTCCGCCGGATCCGCTGAGGCGGCGGCTGGCCCCATGCCGCTCTACTTCGCCTATGGCGCCAACATGGATGTCTGCGCCATGGCCCAGCGCTGCCCGACGGCGCGGGCGATCGGGCGGGCCCGATTGCCACGGCATCGCTTCTTCATCACGTCGGACGGATACGCGTCGATCGCGCGCGACCCGCGCGCGACCGTGCACGGCCTGTTGTGGGAGGTGGGCCTGTCGGATATCCGCGCCCTCGACCGTTTCGAGGAGGTCGAACGCGGGCTCTATGTCAAGCTCACCCAGCCAGTGATCGCCGAGGCGGGACCGCGGCGCGCCCTGCTCTATGTCGCACGCGCGACTGAAGCCGGCGCGCCACGCCCTGGCTACCTCGAAAGCGTGCTGGCGAGCGCACAGGCCGCTGGGCTGCCCGCGTCCTACCGCACCGAACTGGCGCGCTTCTCGACCGGCATGCAGCGAGATGCACGCACCACGCCCAAGGTCGGTGCGGTGCGCACCGGAGAACGGCGGGCGTCCGACACCTGGACATGGGAACCGTGACACGGGGCTGCGAGTCCGGTGCGGGCCTGAACCGGCTTGCTTCCTGAACCGGTTGACCGCCCCCTGCGACCGATGCCTGGGCCGCTCGCGCGCAGCTTGCGCTGGACAAGCCGGGACGCCTCTCGCATAACCGCGTGGACCGAGCGCATTCGCGCCCGACACGGGATGCTTTTCGCATGAAGACCTTCCTGCTCCAGTTCTTCACCTGGTGGAATGGCCAGACGCTCGGCACGCGCTTCTACACCTGGCGCCACGGCGAGCGGGTCGGCGAGGACGAGTTCGGCAATGTCTATTACCGCAGCCGCGGCGGCCGGATCGATCCGGCGCTCGGGCATGAAAGTCGCTGGGTCATCTATAACGGCCTCGCCGAGGCCTCTAAGGTGCCGCCCGGCTGGAATGGCTGGCTGCACCACACGGTCGATGTCGCTCCGCCGCAGGAAGGCTACAAACCGCGGGAGTGGCAGAAGCCGCACCTGCCCAACATGACCGGCACCGCACAGGCATACAGGCCAACCGGCTCTGCCGTAAAAGCCGCAACCCACCCGAAGACAACCGGCACATATTCCGCCTGGACGCCGGGTTCCTGAAGCCCATGTCGCGACTGCAACCGTCGCGCGGTCATCTTCGCGGCACGATTGTCGCGCATGCGCGGGCGACAGCGCGACCGGAACGGTTGCTCATGTAGAGTGCGGCGGGCTCGGTTTCTGATTCGCCGGAGCTTCATGGCCGGCCTGGAGGTCTGATGGCCCTGTTTCGCCCGTTTGGTCCGCTGCGTGTGCTCAAGGCCATTGTCCTGTGGAGCATGGCCCTGAGCGCGGTGATGCTGTCACCCGCGATGGCGGATCGCATCCGCAACCCCGTCGCCGTGTTCAACGGGCTGGACAAGATCTCGGGACGCATCATCGCGTTCGAGGTCAATATCGACGAGACGGTTCAGTTCGGCTCTTTGCAGATCACGCCGCGCGTCTGCTGGTCGCGTCCGCCCACCGAGCAGCCGCAGACCACCAGTTTCGTCGAGGTGGACGAGGTCGGCCAGAGCCAGCAGGACTACCGGCGCATCTTCACGGGCTGGATGTTCGCCGCCAGTCCCGGCCTGCACGGCGTCGAGCACCCGATCTATGATGTTTGGCTGACCGACTGCAAGGGCGGCACCGAGATCATCGCCGAGCCGCGGGAGGAGCAGCGCGATGTTCCGGCAGTGGAACTGCGGCGCGAACGTCCGGCGCCGCGCCCGCGCACCGAGCCGGCCACGCAGGACGGGCGCATCGATGTCCGCCCGCCGCAGGGCGTGCCGGTGGCGCCGCAACAGCCGACGCAGCGGTTCTTCCCGACCAACCAACCGCCAGCCCGCAGCGCGCCAGCGTTCGATCCCGCCGGACGCAACTGACAGAGGCAACGCAAGGTGGCCTCAGCCGTGGGGCAGCCCTGGACTCGCGGCAAGACGAACCGCATCCGCGCCGGATAAGACGCGCCCATCCTGCCACCAGTCGCCCGTGCCGTCGCGGAGCGCTTCGGCAAGCATCGCGCGATAGCGCTCCCTTGGCACCTCCAGCGTGCCGAACTGAGCCAGATGTTCGGTCTGGAACTGGGTATCGAGCAGCCTGTAACCACCCGCTCTCAGCCGCGCCACCAGATGCACCAGCGCCACCTTCGAGGCGTCGGTGGCGCGATGGAACATGCTCTCGCCGAAGAAGGCGCGCCCCAGCGAGACGCCATAAAGCCCGCCGACCAGCCGACCCTCGCTCCAGCACTCGACCGTGTGCACATGGCCCATGCGGAACAGCGCGCCGTAGAGCTCGCGGATGCGTCGGTTGATCCAGGTGTCGGGCTGCGTTTCGCGAGGGCTGGCGCAGGCGTCGATCACGGCGTCGAAAGCGCTGTCGATACGGATCTCGAACGGTTCGCCGCGAACCGTGCGGGCCAGCCGCCTCGGGATGTGGAAGCTCTCGAGGGGGATGATACCCCTCATTTCGGGATCGACCCAGAAAAGCCCTGGATCATCCGCACCCTCCGACATCGGAAAGACGCCGGCCGCGTAGGCGTGAAGCAGCAATTCTGGCGTGATGCGAGCGTTCATCGATGACTTGACTTCAGCAATCCCACCACAGCGCAGGGAGATGATACGGAAAACGCAGAGGCGCGCCGCAGATTGGCCACGATTGGCATGTCAGACGGCCGCCTCTTTGACGGGATCACAGATGATGACCCCGTCATCAGCTGCTTGCTGCCGGACGGACAGCAAGTGAACAGCGGCGTCGGACTGCGCGACCATACGCACCGACACCCGGCCGCGCCGGCGACCGATCGCCCCCCTCACCCTTCGCAAACCTGTGATCATCAGACCTGCTGCGTTCCGCGGCGGCGCTGCCGCTGCTGTTGTCCTGTCGCTCCTCGTCAACACGGCCGTCGGCGCTGACGCGCGCGCCGAAGACTTCAACCTGATGCAGGCGGAGCCGCAAGCCGAAACCAAGGAGTCGGCTACCGCGCCCCCACCGGCCACCCAGGGAACGAGGCCGGCCCGAGGCAGACGGCAGGCCGTGCGGCCCGGCGACCGGCTCGTGCCCCTGCCCCGCGGCAAGACGGGCAGCGTGCTGGCTCAGACCGGTGCAGTGCGGATGAACTGCTTTCCTGACGAGCTGCAGGCCGTGCTGCGCCGGATCGGCGCGCATTTCGGCGGCGCCGTGGTGGTGACATCGGGATATCGAGCTGGCGGCCGCCACGGATCCTACCATCGGCGCTGCATGGCCGCGGACATCCAGATCGCCGGCGTGTCGCCATCCGCAATCGCGCGCTTCGCCCGGTCTCTGCCGGAGGTCGGCGGCGTCGGAACCTATGGCCATACGCGCTCCGTCCATGTCGATATCGGCGACCGGATTTTCACCTGGCACGGCGCCCGCGGGCGCAGCGCGGCGCTCAAGAGGCGCGCTTGCTGCCCTGTCTGCGCTGCGATGGCGCCAGGCGGCGCCGGAGCCTCGAACCAGCGCCCGCGCTTCGAGGCGCAGGCTTGTCCGGCATGAGCGTCACATCCGGAACACGCCGAATCGCGTCTGCGCAATCGGCGCATTCAGGCAGGCGGAGAGGGCGAGCCCGAGCACGCGCCGCGTTTCCGACGGCAGGATGATCCCGTCATCCCAGAGCCGCGCCGTGGCATAGTAGGGGCTGCCCTCGCTCTCGTATTGCGCGCGGATCGGGGCCTTGAAGGCCTCTTCCTCCTCCGCCGACCAGGTCCTGCCCTCCGCCTCGATGTTGTCGCGGCGAACGGTGGCGAGCACGCTTGCAGCCTGCTCGCCGCCCATCACCGAGATGCGGCTGTTGGGCCACGTGAAGAGGAAGCGCGGCCCATAGGCGCGCCCGCACATCCCGTAGTTGCCAGCGCCGAAGGAGCCGCCGACCAGCACGGTGATCTTCGGCACGGCGGCCGTCGCGACAGCCGTCACCAGCTTGGCGCCATCCTTGGCGATGCCGCGCGATTCGTATTCGCGCCCCACCATGAAGCCGGAGATGTTCTGCAGGAACAGGAGCGGGATGCGACGCTGGCAGCACAACTCGATGAAATGCGCTCCCTTCTGCGCACTCTCCGAGAACAGGATGCCGTTGTTCGCGATGATGCCGACAGGGATGCCATGCAGCCGAGCGAAGCCGGTGACCAGCGTCTCGCCGAACAGCCGCTTGAACTCGTCGAAGTCGGAGCCGTCGACGAGGCGGCCGATCACCTCGCGGATGTCATACTGTTTCTTCAGGTCCGTCGGCACGATCGATTCGATCTCGTCGGGATCGAGCACCGGCTCGACAGGGTCGCTGAGCAGGATGTCCGGCCGCTTCGGCGTGGTCAGTGTGCCGACGATCTGTCTGGCCAGCGCCAGCGCGTGGCGGTCATCGACGGCGAGATGGTCGGCCACGCCCGACAGACGCGTATGCACATCGCCGCCGCCGAGATCCTCGGCGCTGACCACCTCGCCGGTGGCCGCCTTCACCAGAGGCGGGCCTCCCAGAAAGATGGTGCCCTGCCGGCGCACGATGATCGTCTCGTCCGACATGGCCGGCACATAGGCCCCGCCCGCCGTGCAGGATCCCATCACAACGGCAATCTGCGCGATCCCTTCGGCGGAAAGCGTCGCCTGGTTGTAGAAGATGCGGCCGAAATGCTCGCGGTCGGGAAACACCTCGGTCTGGTGCGGCAGGTTGGCGCCGCCGGAATCGACGAGATAGATGCAGGGCAGACGGTTCTCGCGCGCGATCTCCTGCGCGCGCAGATGCTTCTTCACCGTCATGGGATAATAGGTGCCGCCCTTGATGGTGGCGTCGTTGCAGACCACCATGACCTCCCGGCCCTGCACCCGCCCGATGCCCGCGATCAGGCCTGCGCCGTGGATGTCATCGCCATACATGCCGAAGGCCGCCAGCGGCGCAATTTCGAGAAACGGCGAGCCGGGATCGAGCAGTCCGGTCACGCGCTCGCGCGGCAACAGCTTGCCGCGCGCGGTGTGGCGCTCCCTCGCCCTGGCCGGCCCGCCGAGGCTCGCAGCCTCTCGCCGTGCGGCGAGCTCGGCCTTCAGCTCCGCCCACGCCGCGCGGTTCGCCAGCGCCGTCTCCGATGCCGTCGCGGTGCTGAACGCGCTCTTGATGGTCGCCATGGGCGTGATCCTCCGCCGGAGTCGTCAGCGGCGGTTATGGCGCCCGCCCGGCGTGCCCGCAACGTCGAAACGATGCAAGGGACAACTTCTTATCCTTGCGGAGCGGCCAGCGCCACCACCATCAGATGATCGCGCGCCGCACGCGCGCCGTGACCCATTCGCTCAGCACGACCGTGCCGAGAATGATCAGCAGAATCAGCGAGACCTGCGGCCATGCCAGCGTGTTCAGCGAGCTTTCGAGGGCAAGGCCGAGTCCGCCCGCCCCGACCAGCCCCAGAACGGTCGATTCGCGGATGTTGATGTCCCAGCGGAAGACGCTGATGGTGGCGAAGGCCGGCAGGATCTGCGGCCAAATGCCATAAGTCATGACCTGCGCGCCGCTGGCACCGGTGGCACGGATGGCCTCGACCTGCGTCTCGTCGATTTCCTCGATCGCTTCGTAGAGCAGCTTCCCGATGAACCCGATCGAGCGCAAGGCGATGGCGATGATGCCGGCGAGCACGCCAGGCCCGAGGATTGCCACCAGCAGCAGCCCCCAGATCAGCGCGTTGATGGAGCGCGAGGCAACGATGATGAACAGCGCGATGGGTCGAACGACAAGGGCGCTGGGCGTCGTGTTGCGGGCTGCGAGGAAGGCCAGCGGCGTCGCCAGCGCCACGGCGATCAGCGTGCCCAGCGTGGCAATGTTGATCGTATCCCACAAGGGGGCCCACAGACGGTCCATATAGGACCAGCGTGGCGGCAACATGCGGCCGAAGATGTCATGCGCCTGGCGCGGCGCATCTTGGACGAAAGCCCAGATCGTCTCCTGGGTCATCAACCGCCACGACAGGACCGTCACGGCCACCAGCGCGAACCAGCCGAACCAGCGCCAGAGGCGCTGGGCGCCCGTCAGCAGCCGCCAGTGGCGAACGCCGTCGCCTGACACCAGAACCGCCATGTCAGGCCATCCTCTTGCGGATCCAGCCGGAGGTGTATTCGCAGATCATCACGATGCCGATGATGATCAGCAGGATCGCTGCGGCCGAATCGAACTCGTAGCGGTCGAGCGCGGTGTTCAGCGTCGCCCCGATGCCGCCTGCGCCGACGATCCCGATGACGGAGCTTTCGCGGAAGTTGATGTCGACCTTGTAGGCGGTGAGTCCGGCAAAGCGAGGCATCACCTGCGAGGCAACGGCATAGTCGATCACCTGCCAGAAGCCGCCACCCGTAGCCCGGATTGCCTCGACCTGCGCCGGATCGATCTCCTCGATGTCGTCGGCGATCAGCTTCGAGAGAAAGCCGATCGTTGACAGCGACAACGTCAGGAAGCCGGCAAAGGTCCCAAAACCGAACATCGCCACGAACAGGATGGCGACGATGATCTCCTGGAACGCGCGCGCCGCCGCGATGATGGCCCGACAGATGCCGTAGAGCCACACCGGCGCAATGTTGCGCGCCGCACCAAGTCCGATCGGCAACGCCAGGATGACGCCGAAAACCGTGGCGCAGACGGTCATCGTGATGCTTTCGATCAGCCCCTGCTGGATATCGTTCCAGCGGCTGGTGAAATCCGGTTGCAGGAAGCCGGCGAACAGGCGCGCCGCCCTGACGAGGCCTTCCGAGACGCGTGCCCAGTTCACCTCGATGCTGCCGATGGCGAGAACGAGGTAGACCACCACGGCGAGCGCAAGCGCCCAGCGCAGCCGCGCGTCCGGAATGAGGCGGGGCCGCTTCCAGGTCCGCCGGCCAGTCGCATCCAGCGCCGGCGTCAGCATGCCGACCGCACCAGCGCGACAGACGTGGCGCCCGCCGCAGCGGCGGGGCCCGACACCATTTCGTGTTCATCCTCCTCAGGCTGCCGGGCCCAGTCCTCCTCGCCATAGATGCGGGTCAGGACTTCGGGTGTCAGCCCGCTAGCTGGCCCGTCATAAACGACTTCCCCCGCGCGCAGTCCCACGATCCGCGGCAGGAACATCTGCGCGAGCGCCACATCATGGATGTTGACGATGCCAGCAAGGCCTCGCTCGGCACACAGTTCGGTGATGAGGCGCATCACCTGCCGCGATGTCTTCGGGTCAAGGCTCGCGGTGGGCTCGTCGATGAGGAGCAGGTCGGGGTCCTGCGCCAGCGCGCGCGCGATGCCGACACGCTGCCGCTGTCCGCCCGACAGCGCGTCGGCGCGCTTGTCGACATGATCGGTGAGGCCGACGCGATCGAGCAGCGCGAAGGCGCGCTGGATGTCGGCTTCGGGGTAGCGGCGGAGCCAGCTGGTGAAGAAGCCGACATAGCCGAGGCGGCCGGACAGCACGTTCTCCATCACGGTGAGCCGCTCGACCAGCGCGTATTCCTGGAAGATCATCCCGATCCGCCGGCGCGCCTTGCGCAGATCCGACCGGTTCAGCGCCGTCAGGTCAAGATCGCCGAGACGAATGCGCCCGGCCGTCGGTTCTACCAGCCTGTTGACGCAGCGGATCAGGGTCGATTTCCCCGCACCCGACGGCCCGATCAACCCCACCAGCTCGCCGGATTTGAGCGTGAGCGAGACGCCGCGCAACGCCATGTCGCCGGTCTTGTAGCGTTTTTCGAGACGTTCGATGGTCAACACGTGCGGGAGGTCCCGTCTGTCGGCGTGAAACGGGGCGACGACACGCCCCGTTTCCAGGGTTCAGGGAAAGCCCGCTGGCGTGTGCCCCGCACGCGGGTTCCCTTTTGACCCGGATGGTCCGAAGGCGCCGGGCCCGCTCTCACCGGCAGGTATAGGTCACGCCGACCGACGCGTCCACATCGCGCACCACCTTCCAGGCATCCTTGTAGGTGATCGGCATGAATTTCTCGCCCGGCGGAATCTGCTTGCCGAATTCCTCCGCCAGCGCCGATCCCGGCCACTGGAACGTGGTGAAGGCTTCCGCGATCTTGGCCTGAAGCTCCGGCTTCAGATTGTGCGCGACGCCATAGGCCGTGGTCGGGAAACGATCCGACTCGTAGATAACCTTGAACGCGTCGCCCCGCACGACGTTGCGCGCCACCATCCGACGCGCGACTTCGCTGGCGATGGCCGCGACCGGATAGTCCTTGTTGGCGACGCCGAGAACCGAGTTGTCGTGACGACCCGAGAACACCGGCGTGTAATCGCGGTTGGCCTCGAGCTTGTAGGTGTCGCGCAGCAAGGCGGACGGCGCCTTGTAGCCGGAGTTCGACGTCTCGGCCGTGAAGGCGACGCGCTTGCCCTTGATGTCCTCCATCCGCTCCACGCCCGAACCGGGATGGGTGATGAACTGCATGCGATAGCCAAAATCGCCGTCGTTGGCCGCCATGATGAACATGGGACGGAAGCCGGCGCAATTCACGGCCAGCGGCGTCGAGCCCGTGTTGAAACCCGCGACGTGCAGGCGACCGGCCCGCAGCGCCTCGATCTGCGCCGCGTTCGACTGGACCGGGAAGAACTGCACGCGCTTGCCGGTAACCTTGGCCATGTGCTGCAGGAAACCGTCCCAGACCTTTGCGTAGACGGCGGGGTCCTCCACCGGGGTATAGGCGAAGATGAGCACCGGCGGATCAACTTGCTCGCTGGCGGGCGGAATGTCGGCGACGAGATCCCCGTCGGCGTCCCGGAAACGTGCGTCCAGCGCGAAGGCGGAGGCTGTGCCGAAAAGCGCGGCGGCAAGGGTGCAGAAGAGGCGGCGGCTCAGCGTCATGAGAAGCTCCCGGTACGATCTCATCGCGAAGGATCAGAGGCGTATGACAATGGCATGACAATCGGGTCTGCGTGCACGTGCGGCCTAGCGACACACATCTGGCGGCGCACAGGGCTTTGAGGTTGAAGGCCCGAAAGCCCATCGACATCGTATGGTCGAGCATGGTTGTTTCAAGCCACCCTCGCCGCCCATACCCTCGTCGCGTCGGCCGGGGCGCCTTGCCTTGAGGTCATGGACCACCGATCCCTGGTATACGAGGCTCAGCACAGCGCTCCGCAGCGGGCCCGGGTGGTCTCACATCACGGCGGAATCAGCGTCCGGAACGAACCGGCGACAACCATCTGTTCGGAACGGGGTCTGTCAGGGCCCGTGACCGGCAGCACCACGTGGCGCATCGTTCTGCGCCCCGGACGAAGGCCCCATTCTGCTGACCGCGCGTCTCTTTACCGCGATCGGCGCAAAGAGCTTGTCACGGTGGGCGCCGCGACAGCGCCGATGGCGCCGCCCGCCACAGCGCCGATGGGGCCGGCGACCAGCGCGCCGGTACCGGCGCCGGCGGCCGCGCCGGCGATGCGTTGATCCGTGGTGTTGCAGGCGCTGACCCCGAGCGCGAGCAGGGTGATGGCGAAAAGCGTCTTCATGCGGACGAGCCTCATGCGGATGGAGCCCCCTCAAGCCCCTTCCGAAGATCGCTGCCCTTGGTAAATCGGTGGTTTCTGGAGGCAGATGCGGCGTCAGCCCAGTTCGTCGACGGTCTTGCCGAAAAGCGGCTCGAACGCAGCCCGCAGCGCCATGTCGACTTCCGCCATGGTCACCGGCAGGCCAAGATCGACAAGGCTGGTGACGCCATGCTCGGTAACCCCGCATGGCACGATGCCGGAAAAATGCGACAGATCGGGCTCCACATTGATCGACACGCCGTGGAAAGTCACCCAGCGGCGCACGCGGATGCCGATGGCGGCGATCTTGTCTTCCGCCACGCCGCCCGGCTTCGCCGGCTTATCCGGCCGCCGGACCCAGACGCCGACGCGATCGGTGCGGCGTTCGCCCGCGACGTTGAAGCGCGCCAGGGTCGCGATCAGCCAGGCCTCCAGCGCCGCCACGAAGCGGCGCACATCCGGCTCGCGGCGCTTCAGGTCGAGCATCACATAGGCGACGCGCTGGCCGGGCCCATGGTAGGTGTATTGCCCGCCCCGCCCCGTCTCGAACACGGGCAGGCCGCCCGGCGCGACGAGATCGGCGGGGTCGGCCGAGGTGCCGGCGGTGTAAAGCGGCGGATGCTCCACCAGCCAGACGAGCTCGGGCGCTGTCCCTTCCGCGATGGCCGCGGCGCGGGCCTCCATGAACGCGATCGCCGACTGGTAGTCCGTCAGCCCCTCGCTGATGCGCCAGGCCACGAAAGGCGCGCATACCCCAGCCCGCACCAGGAACGGACGGTTCGGCCCGGCAAGCGTGCTGCGGGTCTGATCGACGGTCGGATTCACAAGCGGTTAACCATGACCGCCCCATGGTGGGCGCACGGGTCCGATCGTGACCCCCGCTTCTCCTGATTTCAAGCGTGCCAGGACTTCATTGCGTGCAGACCGATCTCGACAAGGTTTGGATCAATGTCAGCGTCGTGCTGGGCCAGACCACCATGCCGATCCACAAGCTTCTGCGCATGGGCCGCGGCGCGGTGATCGAGCTCCTCTCGAACGAGAGCGACATGGTCGACATCATGGCCAATGGCCAGGTTTTCGCGCAGGGTCAGGTGATCGTCTCGGGATCACGGATCCAGGTCGAGATCACCGAGTTGCTGCGCCGCCCCCGCGTCGTGCGCAAACGCGGCAAGGCCAATCCGCCCGAGCCGGAGCCGATCGCGGCCTGACAGTGACCGCGAGAATTCGGCAGCAACAGGCTTGTGACGCCGTAGCCGATTTGCTATCCCGCCGCACGCTTCGATGGGGTTTGCGCCCCGAGGCGTCGCGGCCATGGCGGAATTGGTAGACGCGCTAGCTTGAGGTGCTAGTTGGGCAACCAGTGGAGGTTCGAGTCCTCTTGGCCGCACCACCTTCCCGGCGAATCGATGCCGTATCAGAGGCGGTCAGGGTTGAACCCGGCCGCCTTCTGTGTTTGTGCGCGCAGATGTCTTTCACGCTCCGACAACGTCTGGCAGAAGCCAGCGATCACATCGCATGCGTCCGGGCGCCGATGACGCTTGATCTGCGTCATGTTTGCTGTCCCAGTCGCGCTTCACTATGCCGGTCCTGACACACCGATGCCTGCCCGGAATCGCGCATGTCCGCCTTCCATGAAGCCACCGTGACGGATGTCCGCCACTGGACAGACCGGCTTTTCTCCTTCCGCACCACCCGTGATCCGGCATTCCGCTTCGAGAACGGCCAGTTCGCCATGATCGGGCTCCAGGTCGATGGCCGGCCGTTGCTGCGCGCCTACTCCATGGCGAGCCCCAACCATGCGGACAGTCTGGAGTTCTTCTCGATCAAGGTGCCGAACGGGCCATTGACCTCGCGTTTGCAGAACATTCAGCCGGGCGACACCATCCTCGTCGGGCGCAAGCCAACCGGCACGCTGCTGCAGGACAATCTGTTGCCCGGCCGCAATCTTTATCTTGTCTCCACCGGTACCGGCTTCGCGCCCTTCGCCAGCATCGTGCGCGACTTCGGTGTCTATGAGCGCTACGACAAGGTGATTGCGCTGCATGGCTGCCGCGAGGTGGCCGAGACCGCCTACAGCCGCCACATCATCGAGGAAGTGCTGGACGACGCGTATCTTGCCGAGGTCGCAGCGGGCAAGCTCATCTATTATCCCACGGTGACCCGGGAGCCGTTCGAGCATCAGGGTCGCGTCACGACGGGGCTGGCGGATGGCTCGATACCAGCCGCATGCGGATTGCCGCCGCTCGATCCGGCGGTCGATCGCGTGATGATCTGTGGCTCCGAGGCCATGCTGAAGGATATGGTGGACCTGATGAAGCAGCGCGGCTTCGTCGAGGGCAATTCGTCAGAGCCCGGCCACTACGTGATCGAAAAGGCCTTCGTGGAAAAGTAGCGGGATCGCGCCCGGCATCCGGCGCTCTGTCTGCCATGCCATGGCGATGCGACAGAGGCCCAGTCCAGATCCCGCGACGACCAGCGCTGCCCATGCGGGAGGTAGCGGCTGAAGGCCCCTGGTGCGACCATGTCGGCGGCAGCGGGGCGCCCTTCAGCGCCACATGGCCGAGGCTGAAATCACGCTCGCCGCACGGCATACGGAGCCCGCCCGGAAAGCGCGTTGGCAGCCCTTTCGGCAACGGCGGGTTGATCATATATCCACGTGGCTCCGGTCGATGGGGAACCGGCCCGGCTCACGCCGGCCTATGCGAAGGACATGCGAGCCATGACGATCAGCATCAATCGCCGCCAGGCGGTGGCGGGCCTCGGCGCCATCACCATCGCCGGTCCGGCTCTGGCGCAAGGTGCTCAGGGTCCTGCGGTGGGCGCACCGATCAAGGTGGGCGAGCTCAATTCGTATAGCCGCATGGCCGCCTTCGCCATCCCCTACCGCAACGCGATCCAGCTGGCGCTGGATGAGATCAACGCCCGCGGCGGGGTGTTGGGACGCCCGCTCGAGATTGTGTTCCGCGATGATGGCGGCACGCCGGGCGACGCTGTGCGCGTGGCCGAGGAGCTGGTGACGCGAGAGGGTGTCTCGATGCTGGCGGGCACGTTCCTCTCGAATGTGGGGCTCGCCGTCGCAGACTTCGCCAATCAGCGCAAGACCCTGTTTCTGGCCACCGAGCCGCTGTCCGACGCGATCACGATGGCGCAGGGCAACCGCTTTACCTATCGCTTGCGTCCCTCCACCTTCATGCAGACCCGTATGCTGGTCGAGGCGGTGAAGGCGCGCGGTATCCGGCGCTGGGCGATCGTTGCGCCGAACTACGAATATGGCCAGTCGGCCGCAGCCAACTTCAAGCGCCTGATGGCGCAGGCCCAACCCGGCTTCGAGGTGGTGGCGGAGCAATATCCGGCGCTCGGCCGCATCGATGCGGGCGCAACGGTCGGAGCGGTGGCGCAAGCGCGGCCCGACGGCATCTTCAACGTCACCTTCGGCCCTGACCTCACCCAGTTCGTGCGCGAGGGCAACACACGTGGCCTGTTCGAGCGTCGAACGGTCGTCAGCCTGCTGACCGGCGAGCCGGAATACCTGATCCCGCTCGGCGAGGAGACGCCGGAGGGCTGGATCGTCACTGGCTACCCCTGGGAGCAGATCACCGACCCGGCCCATGTCGCCTTCGTCAATGCCTATCGGGCGCGCTTCAACGATACGCCGCGCCTGGGTTCGCTGCTCGGCTACGTCTTCGCCCATGTCGTGCGCGATCTCATCAACAAGGCCGGCTCGGTCGAGACCGAAGCGATGCTGAAGAGCTTCGACGACATGCGCTTCGAGACGGTCGTGGGGCCGATTACGATGCGCGGCCTCGACAAGCAGGCGACCATGGGCGCATGGGTCGGCGAGACGACGCTCAACGGCCGCGCAGGCGCAATGAAAAACTGGCGCTTCGAGGACGGCGCCAATCACATGTTCCCTGAAGCGGAGGTGCGCGCCGCCCGCAGGCTGTGAGCGCGAACCCTCTCAGTTCATCCGCGAGCGGCTGACGGTGTAGGCGCCGTCCGCCGACCGGTCGAAGAACGCATCGACCTGCGGGTGACGCACCGGCTCGCCGCTGTTGTCGAGCACGAGGTTCTGCTCGGACACATAGGCGATGTATTCGGTTTCCGCATTCTCGGCGAACAGGTGATAGAATGGCTGGTCCCGGCGGGGGCGAACATGCTCCGGGATAGCGGCCAGCCACTCCTCGGTGTTGGCGAACTCCGGGTCCACGTCGAAGATCACGCCGCGGAATGGGTGAAACCGGTGGCGCACCACCTGCCCGATCCTGAACTTCGCTTCGCGCGCCTTGGACAAGGGGGCGCCTCCTTTCGCCTGGCAGCCAGGCGGCTGATCGACTGCTTCGGAGCGATCTGACGCGCAAGCCGCGCCTGCTACGAGCTAAGACAGCCGGCAAACCGGGTCAATCGCCGGCATGGTCACGGAATGATGATCCGCTAGAGGCCAAACCAGACCGTCGCGAGGCCGAGGAAGGCGAAGAAGCCGACGACATCGGTCACCGTTGTGACGAAGGTGCCGGACGAAACGGCCGGGTCGATACCGAGACGATGCAGGCCGAACGGGATGATTGCGCCCGCAGCCGCCGCCGCGATGAGGTTCACGATCATGGCGAGCCCGATCACCACGCCGAGCGCCGTGTCGGAGAACCACAGCGCCGCGACACCGCCCGTGATGAGCGCGAAGGCCGCGCCGTTGACGAGCGAGACGAGCAATTCCTTGGTGAGGAAGCGCCGAAGCCCCCTGCCCGCGAGCTCGCCTGTGGCCAGCGCCCGCACGGCGACCGTCATGGTCTGCGTCGCGGCGTTGCCGCCCTGGCTCGCGACGATCGGCGCCAGAACGGCGAGCGCCACCATCTGCTCCAGGCTGGCCGAGAACAACTTCATGACGCTCGCGGCGAGGAACGCCGTCAGGAGGTTGACGAACAGCCACTGGAAGCGGCTGCGCGCGATGACGGCAACCGTGTCGGTCAGTTCCTCGTCGCTGTTGACCCCGCCGAGCGCCTTCAGGGCCTCGTCGGCCTCCTCCTCGATGATGTCGACCACATCGTCGATGGTCATGACGCCCACGAGGCGGCCGGCCTCGTCAACGACGGGCGCGGAGACGAAGTTGTAGCGCTTGAACAGCTGCGCCACGTCATGCAGGGGATCGGTGGCCGCGACCGTCTCGCGCTCGGGGTCGGCAAGCTCCGACATCTTCACCGGCCGCTTGGTGCGCAGCAGGCGGTCCAGCGTCACCGCGCCGAGGAACCGGTGGGCCGGGTCGACCACATAGATCTCGTAGAAGGTGTCCGGGAGATCCTGCGTCTCGCGCATGAAGTCGATGGTCTGCCCCACCGTCCAGAAAGGCGGCGTGGCGATGACCTCGGTCTGCATCCGTCGGCCTGCGGTGCCTTCCGGATAGTCGAGGCTTTTCTGCAGCGCGATCCGCTCGCTCGCGGGCAGGCGCTCGAGGATGTCGGCCTTTTCGGCCTCGTCCAGGTCCTCGAGAATGTAGACCGCATCATCCGAATCGAGCTCTCGCACGCCCTCTGCGACGGTCTCGACCTCGAGCTCCTCGAGGATTTCCTCGCGAACCGCGTCATCGACCTCGGTCAAGGCCGCAAAGTCAAAATCCCGACCCAGCACCTCGATGAAACGCGGACGATCCTCCGGCTCCAGCGCCTGCAGGAGATCGCCGAGATCGGCCTCGTGAAGGTCGCCGACGAGCGCGGCGAGAGTATCGTGGTCGTTGGCGGCGATAAGCCCGGCGACCGCAGCGAGGAACGGCGCCTCGATCTGCCCCTGCCCATCGCGAAAGGGCAGCTCCGCCAGCGACTGCGCCCGCGTCCGCGCGGGGCGTTCGGCTGCATCCTGCATGGCGCCCTCCCTCCGTTGCGCGGTTGTCGGTCACGTCGGCTGCAGCCGCTTCTGGCAAACGCTTGCGCCCTTGACAATGGCACGCATCGGACTGCTACCGACACCCCGATGCCGCCTCCACGCCCGTCCATCAGCCGCCGCACCGCCCTTGCCGCCGGCATCGCCGCGACAGGCGCGGCGCTTGCCGGCTTCAGCGCATCCCCCGCCAGGGCCCGTTGCAGCCTGGCCGGGCGGACGCTGCGGCTGTCCACGGCCGGTGGCGTCTTCGTCGGATTGCAGAGCCACCCGCAGACGCTGGCCCTCGCCGATCGCGAGATCATCCTGACCTTCGACGACGGCCCGTTGCCGGGCCCGACCAGCCGGGTTCTGGATGCGCTGGCCGCCTATAATGCCCCGGCGACGTTCTTTCTGATTGGCCGCAACGCGGCGGCGCATCCGTGGCTGGTCCGCCGCATGGCCACCGAGGGACACACGCTCGCCCACCACACCATGACCCATCCGTGGACGCTGCGCCAGCGCAGCTTCAGTGCCGGGATCGCGGAGATCGAAGCGGGCATCGCCGCGGTCGAGGCGGCGGCCGGCATGTCGACACCGCGCTTCTTCCGCTATCCCGGCTTCGCCGATACGCCCGAGCTCAACGGCTGGCTCGCGCGTCAAGGCTTCGGGGTGTTCGGCAGCGACCTCTGGTCGAGCGACTGGACGCCGATGACGCCGCAGCGGCAACTGTCGCTCGTGCTGCGGCGGCTGGCGCGTGCGCGGCGCGGCATCGTGCTGATGCATGACGTCGTCGAACAGACCGCGCGCATGCTGCCCGCCTTCCTCGAGGCGCTCTGCGACCAAGGCTATCGCGTGGTCAGCCTGCAGACCGGAGTCGAAGCGGCCGTGCTGAAGCATGCCGATGCAGGCTGGCGATCGACCACCGAGCGCATCATCGCCGGGCGCCGCTGAGACGACCGACCACACGCCATGACTTGATGCGCGAGGACGAAATCGGGCAAGAGCGGCCATGGCGTCCGTTCTTCATGCCTTCAAGGTCTACAAGCCCGACATCGAGGGCGGTATCCCCAACGTGATCGAATCGATCGCCACGGGCGTGACCGACGGCTTCAGCCACGAGATCCTCGTGGCGCGGGATCAGGGGCCGGGACGGCGTGACAGGGTTGGCGGCGTCGCCGTGACGCGACTCGCCTCGGCGGGGACACTCTGGTCGCTGCCCCTGGCGCCGGCATATCCGCTGGCGCTGGCTCGCGCGTCGGCCGGCGCCGACATCCTCGCCGTGCACGCTCCCTTTCCCCTTGCGGATCTGTCGCTGGCGCTCGCTCCGAAGCGGCGCCGTGGCCGTCTCATCGTGCACTGGCATGCCGACATCGTCCGGCAGAAAGCGCTCGAGCCGCTCTACAAACCGCTGTTGCGCCGCACGCTGGCCGCTGCCGACGCCATCATCGTGTCGCATGACAGCGTCGCGCGATCGTCGAGCCATCTCGGGGCTTTCGGGCACAAGATCGTTGCCGTCCCGTTCGGACTCGATCCGCAACCCTGGACCGCTCTGACCGAGGCGGACCGGCGCGAAATCGCGGCGCTAAGGGCCGACCCGCGCCCCCTGTTCGTCTCGATCGGACGCCTGGTCGGCTACAAGGGCTTCGATGTGCTGATCGACGCCGCTCGTGAGATGGCCGCGGATGGCGTGAGGGCCCGCTTTGTCATCTGCGGTGTCGGGGTCGAGGAGGGACAGCTCAGGGCCCAGATCGCGCGCCATGGCCTCGACGGCTGCATCACGCTGCGGGGGTTCGCCTCGCAGGCCGAACTCAGGCAGTTGCTGCATGGGGCCCGTGCGCTGGTGATGCCTTCGGTCTCGATCGCGGAGACGTTCGGTCTGGTGCAGGTCGAAGCGATGTTCAGCGGCGCCGCCATCATCAACACCCGGCTTCCGACCGCGGTCGGATGGGTGGCGCGCGATGGAAAGGAGGCGCTCACCGTGCCGCCGCGCGATGCTCACGCGCTTGCTGCGGCGCTGTCGCGGCTCGCGGCCGATCCGGCGCTGGCGAGCCGGCTCGGAGCGGCGGGCCGTCGCCGCGCTGACGCCCTGTTCAGCGCCAGCGCGTTCCACCGCGGGATCGCTGCCGTCTACCGCGCCGTGCTGGAAGGACGTCCCGTGCGATCCGCCCTGCAGCCTGTCGGGGCGCAGCCAGACGACACATCCTCGCGCGGGACACCCTGAGCATGCGGGTCGGCATCGACACCCTGCCGCTGTCGCCGCCCTATACCGGCGTCGGGAACTATCTGCTGTCGCTTCTGGATGCACTGCTCGGGGAGGATGGCGCAGGCCCGTCTATCCGATGCGAGCGGCTGGAGTTCCGTGGGTTTGGAGCGCGCAGCTGGCACGCGGTCGATGCCGCCTATGTGCGCGAGCGTATCGCCGCAGGCGCCTTGCCCCTGTCGGCAAAGGGGCGCGACCAAGCCGTGAGTCCGTCGGCCTTGCGACGAACCGCCGCGGCCCTGTCGTCCATGCCGCTCGCGCACCGCCTGGCCGGACAGATCCGTGCGCGCGTGTTCGAGGCTGGCCTGAACGCCCAACGGCTCGACCTGTTCCACGCCTTCATCCATCGCGCGCCGAGCCTCGCGCCGCCTGTTCCTGTGATCCCTGTCATTCATGATCTTGCCTATATCCGCCATCCCGAGACCGTGCCGGACAGCCGTCGCCGCTGGCTGGAGCCGGTCGCGGCGCAATGCCGGCGCGCGCCGGTCATCCATGCCGTCTCCGCCTTCACCGCCGGCGAGATCGCGGCCCTGTTTGGCGTGGCGCGCGACCGCATCCACGTGATCAGGCCGGCCGTTCGCGATGTTTTCCTGCAAGAGGCCGACGGTGCCGGACGCGATGCCGACGATGCTGCGCTCGTGCGCCATGACGTCAGGGCGCGCAGCTATGCGCTCGCGGTGGCCTCGCTGGAGCCGCGCAAGAACCTGCGCACGCTTCTTGCCGCATATGAGGGCCTCGGCGCAGCGCAGAGACAGCGTATGCCCTTGCTGCTGGTCGGTTCTGCCCATCAAAGGCCCTGGGGCGACGAACAGGACCATGTTCGGCTGGACCGCCTCGTGCGCGAGGGCAGCGTCAGGCGGCTCGGTCATGTGGACGATCGCCTCCTCGCGACGCTGTATCGCCATGCCCGGCTGATGGTGTTTCCCTCGCTCTACGAGGGCTTCGGCATGCCGATCATCGAGGCGCTGGCCTGCGGTGCGCCGGTCGTCACCTCCGACGCCGCTTCGATGCCCGAAGCGGCGCAAGGCGCGGCGCGGCTCGTTGCTCCGCTGGACGTCGACGCCTGGCGAGCAGCCCTGCGCGAGGCGCTCGACGACGATGCGGCGCTGTCGCCGGCAGCTGTCGAGGCCCGCCGGAGTAAGGCGCTGTCATGGCGCTGGGTCGATGCCGCCCGCTCGACCCTCGGTCTTTACGAAGCGGCGCTTGCGCAGCTCCAGACCGCGTCGGGATCGGATAGGGGGCGTTTGGCCGAGCTGGTCAAGGACCTCGAACTCCGCTAGGAGCCACACAGGCGCGGCGCACGCGCTCCCGGCACCGCGTGCAGGGCTCCTGTCCTGCGCCGCGCACTGCCGTTGCGCGCCCCTTCCCCGGATCCGCTGCATGACCAGCCCTGCCCCGACCATCTCGTTCGTTTCGCTCGGTTGCCCGAAGGCGCTTGTCGATTCCGAGCGCATCATCACGGCACTCAGGGCCGAGGGCTATCGGTTTTCCAGGAGCCATGCCGGCGCCGATCTCGTCATCGTCAACACCTGCGGCTTCCTCGATTCCGCCAAGGCCGAATCCCTCGAGAACATCGGCCAGGCGCTGGCGGAGAACGGCAAGGTCATTGTCACCGGCTGCATGGGCGCCGAGCCCGAGCAGATCCGCGAGCGATTCCCCAATGTGCTCGCGATCACGGGGCCGCAGGCCTACGAAAGCGTGCTCGGCGCGGTGCACGAGGCACTGCCCCCGGCTCACGATCCCTTCGTCGATCTGGTGCCGCCCCAGGGCGTGAAGCTCACGCCGCGTCACTACGCCTATCTCAAGATTTCGGAAGGCTGCAACAATCGCTGCAGTTTCTGCATCATTCCGAAGCTGCGCGGCGATCTTGTCTCGCGTCCGGCCGCCGACGTGCTGCGCGAGGCGGAGAAACTGGTTGCCGCCGGCGTTAAGGAGCTGCTGGTCATCTCGCAGGACACCAGCGCCTATGGCGTGGATCTCAGATACGCCGCCAGCCTCTACAAGGACAGGGAGGTGCGGGCGAAGTTCGTCGACCTGTGCCGCGAGCTCGGTCAGCTCGGCGTCTGGGTCAGGCTGCACTACGTCTACCCCTATCCGCATGTCGACGAGGTCATCCCGCTCATGCGCGACAGGTTGGTGCTGCCCTATCTCGATATTCCCTTCCAGCACGCCTCGCCGACAGTTCTGAAGGCGATGAAGCGCCCCGCGCATCAGGAAAAGACGCTGGACCGCATCCGGCGCTGGCGCGAGATCTGCCCCGAACTCGCCATCCGCTCGACCTTCATCGTCGGTTTTCCCGGCGAAACCGACGACGATTTCGCGTTCCTGCTCGACTGGCTGAAGGAGGCCCGGCTCGAGCGCGTCGGCTGCTTCCAGTATGAGCCCGTCAAGGGCGCCGTCGCCAACGACCTCGGACTCGCCGTGGTTCCGGACGAGGTCAAGGCCCAACGTCACCGCCGCTTCATGGAAGCGCAGCAGGCGATCTCCGAGCGCATTCTGAAGGATCGTGTCGGCAAGCGCATCAAGGTGATCATCGACGAGGCCGGGCCAACCGTCGCGCGCGGCCGATCGGTCTGGGACGCACCCGAAATCGACGGCACTGTCCACGTGACCTCCCGCCGGCCGCTGCGCCCCGGCGACGTCGTCACCGTTAAGGTCGAGCGGGCGGAGGCCTATGACCTGCATGCGCAGGCAGTCTGACGCTCGCGCCTGGTCTTGTCCCGTCGCCTGTCTGTCGAGCAGGCGGCCGAAGGCAGTCAGCCCTCCTCGCCGCCTTCGAACAGGGAGATCGGGTTTCCGGGCATGATGGTCGAGATGGCGTGCTTATAGACGAGCTGCGAGTGTCCATCCCGGCGCAGCAGCACGCAGAAATTGTCGAACCAGGTCACAACGCCCTGCAATTTCACGCCGTTGACGAGAAAGATCGTCACGGAAATCTTGTTCTTCCGAACATGGTTGAGAAACGTATCTTGCAGATTCTGGGTCCGCTCGGCCGCCATGTGAAAGGTCCAGTTGGGATCTTGTTGGATACGATGGCGGGCTGATCCGTTCGCCCCCATCTCTTTCGCTCGCCCTGTCCCCCGGTTGCGCGCGGCCCCGAATGTCGAAGAACGCGCCGGCTTTCGCAAGCGAAACTTCTGCGGCATGCGCGGTGCGGACGCGTCATTCGACGCCAAGCGACTTCAGCTTCCGGTGCAGCGCCGAGCGCTCCATGCCGATGAACTCCGCTGTCCGCGAGATATTGCCCGAGAACCGCGCGATCTGCGCAACGAGATACTCCTTCTCGAAGATCTCGCGGGCTTCGCGCAGCGGCAGGCTCATCAGCTTCTCGCCCCCGACGCCGTTCGGCGTGGTCGGCACCAGCGCCGAGACCTCCGCCGGCAGCATGTCCGTGGTCACCTGCGCGTTCGGGTCTCCCTTGGTCAGGATCATCAGGCGCTCGACATTGTTGCGAAGCTCGCGCACGTTGCCTGGCCATTGGTGGCTCTGCAGCACGGCCATGGCGTCGGCTGCGATGGCGCGCTTGGGCAGGCCGGACGCCAACGCCAGCTGATCCATGAAGAAGTCGATCAGCTCCGGCACATCCTCCCGGCGCTCGGCGAGCGACGGGACGCGGACCGGCACGACGTTCAGCCGATGGAACAACTCCTCGCGGAAGCGGCCGGCCGCGATTTCGGCCATGAGGTCCTTCGAGGTGGACGAAACGATGCGCACATCAACATGAACACGCGTTGCGCCGCCGACGCGCGAGAAGTTCTGGTCCACCAGCACGCGAAGGATACGCCCTTGCGTTTCGCGCGGCATCTCCGCCACTTCGTCGAGATAGAGCGTGCCGCCATGCGCCTCCTCGAGCGCGCCGATGCGCCGCACGCGCCCATCGCCGGCCTCGACGCCGAACAGCTCCTCCTCCATCGTCTCCGGCATGATCGTCGCGGCGTTCAGCGCGACGAACGGCCCGTCGGACCGCGACGAAAGCGCATGCAGCGTGCGCGCCGCAAGCTCCTTTCCGGAGCCCGGTGCACCCGTGATCAGCACGCGCGCATTCGTCGGGGCCACGCGCTCCAGCGTGCTGCGCAACTGGTTGATCGCCGCGGAACGCCCGACGATGCGGCTGGCCTGCACCGAACGCGTGGTGAGTTCGCGCACCTGCCGCTTCAGCCGGGAGGATTCGAGCGCCCTGTCCGCCACCAGCACGAGCCGATCGGCCTTGAACGGCTTCTCGATGAAATCGTAGGCGCCGCGCTTGATCGCGGCGACGGCCGTCTCGATGTTGCCGTGGCCGGAAATCATCACCACAGGCAGTTCGGGGTCGCTCTCCTTCAGGATATCGAGCACCTGCAGGCCATCGAGGCGGCTGCCCTGCAGCCAGATGTCGAGGAACACGAGCGCCGGACGGCGCGCCTGGACGGCCGCCAGCGCCTCGTCGGCGGAGCCGGCCTTGCGGGTGGAGTAGCCCTCGTCCTCCAGGATTCCCGCCACCAGTTCGCGGATATCGCTCTCATCGTCCACGACGAGGATGTCTGCCTTGCTCATCTGTCAGCCGCCATTCCAGAGTTTGCGCGCGCGTCCAGGGCCCCCGCCGTCGCCGGCTGTGCGTCGCCTGCCTCGCGCTTGAGATCGTCAGGGCTTTTTTCCGGCAGCACGAGGCGCACCATGGCGCCGCGCTGGCCATCGGGCCGATCGAGAAGCTCGATGCGGCCGCCGTGGTCGTCCATGATCTTGCCGACAATGGCGAGGCCGAGCCCGGTGCCGCCCTCGCGCGTGGTCATGTAGGGCTCCAGCAGCCGCTGCCGGTTCTCGACGGGAAACCCCTTGCCCGTGTCGAGGATGTCGAGCCGCCACAGCCCTTCCGCCCGGGACAGGATGACCTCGACACGCCGCTCACCGGTATCGACGGCCTGGATGGCCTCGGTCGCGTTCTTGATGACATTGGTCAACGCCTGCCCGATCAGGCGGCGGTCGAACACGGCGGGCGCCGGGTGATCCACCCCGACCGCCTCGATCGCAAGGTCGGGATTGCCGACCCGCATGAGGAAGACGATCTCGCGCACGATTGCCGCAAGATCGTCGGATGCCGGCTGCGGTTTCGGCATCCGCGCAAACGACGAGAACTCGTCCACCATGCGCCGGATATCCTCGACCTGCCGCACGATCGTGTCGGTGCACTGGTCCAGCACGGCCCTGTCCTCGACGATGACCTTGCCGAACTTGCGCCGGATGCGTTCGGCCGACAGCTGGATCGGCGTCAGCGGGTTCTTGATCTCATGGGCGATGCGGCGCGCCACATCGGCCCAGGCCGAGGTGCGCTGTGCGGCGACGAGATCGGTGATGTCGTCCAGCGTGATGACCACGCCTGCCCGTGCGGCCTCCCCTTCGCGCGACAGGCGGACATTCACCGTGCGCTCGCGGCCCATGCGGTGCATCACCACCTGGGTCGAGACATGCCGGGCGCGAGACTGACGCACCTCCTTCAGCGCATCGGCGAGCTCCGGCGCCAGCGCGGGCAGATATGCGCCCACCGCGCTGCGATCCGCGCCAAGAATGGCTTCGGCCGACCGGTTCATCAGCGTCACGCAGTCGTCCTGATCGACGCCGATCACGCCGGCCGACACGCCCGCCAGGACAGTCTCGGTGAAGCGCCGGCGTCGATCGAGCACCTCGCTGGCGGCGACGAGCCCGTCGCGCTGACGTCGCAGCTCGGCCGTCATCTTGTTGAACGTCTCGCTGAGATGGCCGAGGTCGCCCTCGGCGCGCCTGACCGGAACCTGCACGTAGAAGTTGCCGCTCGCGACCTGGTCCGTGGCATGGATCATGCGCCGGATCGGGGCGACCAGAGCATTGGCGAAGCTCAGTCCGAACCAGACCGCCGACAGCAGCACGGTCAGTGCGATCAGGGCATACATCGAGGCGAAGGCGATCTGCACGCCCTGTCGCCGCGCATCGATGGCGAGATAATCGGTTGCCGCCTCGCGCGCCTGTCCAGGGAACTCGACCGCGAGCGCATCGACCTGCCGCGCGATGAACAGGAAGCGGTCAGTTTCCTCCGGCAGCTTCATCAGTGTCGAGAACACCCGGCTGTTGCGCGCCGCGCTGCAGATCGGGTCGCCGGTGTTGCGCGCCTCCTCGAACACGTCGGCCTCCGGGGTGGGCGGATCGGCGATGACCGACAGCTGTGCGCGCAGGATCAGCGCACCGTTCGGCTCGATCACCTTGACGATCGGCAGGCCCAGCGCGGTGGCACGCGCGGTGATGAACTGCTCCACCAGCGGCGTGTTCTGCCCGATCATGTCGCGCACGCGCGACAGGTCATCCGCGATCAGCCGCGTCTCCCGTCCGAGGCTGGTGCATTGGCTGCGCGTGAACGCGTCCGCCACCTCGACCGACTTGAAGATGGCGTTGCGCATCCGCTCGTTGAACCACGGTTCGAGCCCCTTCGCGAGCGTGATGCTGGCGATCACCGCAAGCAGCATGGCGGGCAGCGCGGCGACGAAGCGGAACAGCAGCACGATGCGCACGTGCAGGGCTGCGCCCGCGGCTCCCCGCCGCCGCGCCCGGAAGAGCCTCCAGGCCTGCCAGCCGACCAGCAGCAGCAGCGCCAGGATGATCAGCGCGTTGGTGACGAACAGGGCGACCACCACGCGGTGAACCGGCAGGATCGGTGTCGCGCCGGAGATCACGAGGAATGTCGCCAGCGCCGCCGTCAGGGCCAGCACGACCAGAACGGCACCGACCCAGGTCGCGACACGACCGGGTTCCGCGTCAGGCCGGCGCCCTAAGCTCTGCTGTGTCTGCGATTGCGCCATCGACCTCGCCACGCTCGCTCGCAATCCGAGCGGGATGGTTGCTGGTGATGCAACAGCGCAACGGTGTTGTCAAAACACGACAGTGGGTGACCTTCGCCGAGTCAGCGGCTGGTGCGCATGATGTGCATGTCCAGTTCGCGGATCTTCTTGCGCAAGGTGTTGCGGTTGAGGCCTAGAAGTTCGGCGGCGCGGATCTGGTTGCCGCGCGTGGCAGCCAGCGCAGCCGCAAGCAGCGGCGCCTCCACATCGCGCAGAACACGGTGATACAGTCCGGGCGGCGGCAGATTGTCGCCAAAGGAGGCGAAGTAGGCCGCCATGTGCCGTTCCATCGAAGCCGCGATCGTTTCCGGCCGATCGCTGGCGACCACCGGAGCCGGCTGGTTGGCGGGCTGCAGCTCCGCCTCGATGATGGGCGCGGTGATCGTCTCCTGCGGGTAGAGCGCCGCAAGGCGCCGCACGAGGTTCTCCAGCTCACGGACATTGCCTGGCCAGCGATGACGCTTGAGCAGGTCCATCGCCTCGTTGTCGAGATGCTTGCGGCTAAGCCCCTCCTTTTCGACCACCCCGAAGAAATGGCGCACGAGATCGGGAATGTCCTCGACACGTTCGCGCAGAGGCGGCAACCTGATCGGCACCACGTTGAGGCGGAAGAACAGATCCTCTCGGAACAGGCCCTGCTGGATCGACAGCCTGAGGTCCTTGTTGGTCGCAGCGACGATCCGCACATTTGTCTTGATCGGCGTGCGCCCGCCGACGGTGGTGTATTCGCCCTGCTGCAGCACGCGCAGCAGGCGTGTCTGCGCCTCCATCGGCATGTCGCCGATCTCGTCGAGGAACAGGGTGCCGCCTTCCGCCTGCTCGAAGCGGCCGGCGCTGCGCGCAAGCGCGCCGGTGAAGGCGCCCTTCTCGTGCCCGAACAGCTCGGACTCGATGAGATCCTTCGGTATCGCCGCCATGTTGACTGCGACGAATGGACCGTTGCGCCGCTTGCCGTAGTCGTGGAGCGCGCGCGCCACCAGTTCCTTGCCGGTGCCGGACTCGCCGTTGATCATCACGGTCAGGTCGATCGGCATCAGGCGCGCCAGGGCCCGGTAGATCTCCTGCATTGCAGCCGAGCGGCCGACGAGCGGGATGTCCTCGCCCTCCCCGCCATGTCCGCCGGACGCCGCGCCGCGCGGGCGCGACAGCGCGCGGCCGACGATCGCAACGAGCTCCTTCAGGTCGAACGGTTTCGGCAGGTATTCGTAAGCGCCGCGCTCGGAGGCGCGGATCGCCGTCATGAAGGTGTTCTGCGCGCTCATCACGATGATCGGCACATCGGGCCGAACGCGCTTGATGCGCGGCAGGATGTCGAACGCGTTGCCATCCGGCATCACGACGTCGGTGATGATCAGATCGCCGAGCCCCTGGGCTGCCCATGTCCACAGCGTCGCAGCCTGTCCGGTCGCGCGCACCTCGTAGCCTGCTCGCGCCAGCGCCTGATGCAGCACGGTGCGGATCGCGGCGTCGTCGTCGGCGACTATGATGCTGCCATTCGGCATGATTTCGTCCTGTCAGCGTGAACGTTCGACGGGCTCCAGGCGATGGCGACCGAGCTGGCGGCCGCAGCTGCCACCACCTCTCAACCCGGTCCGGACGGGACCTGCGACCCCGCGCCCTGGACTACGCCAGCCGGAGAGCCGCCCCGCGCCCCGAACGTCCGATGGATGGGCATGAGAACTCTGAACACTGTTCGCTTCGGCACGGATTCGCATTCGATGATGCCGCCATGGTTGCCGATGATCTTGGCCACCAGTGCAAGACCAAGGCCACTGCCCTTCGCCTTTGTCGTGACGAACGGGTCGAACAGATGCGGCAACAGGTCTTCAGGGACACCAGACCCGTTGTCGCGGACGCAGATTTCGAGCGGTAGCCCGACACGCTCCGATTGTCCGGGGCGCTGCATCCGAATACCCGGGCGATAGGCCGTGCTCAGCACGATCTCGCCATCGGGAGCATCGGGGCCGATGGCTTCGGCCGCGTTTTTCAGCAGGTTGAGGAAAACCTGCACCAGCTGGTCGCGCACCGCATCGGCCGGCGGAAGCGACGGATCGTAGATTTCGACAAAGCGGATCCCGCGCGCGAAGCCTGATTGCGCCAGGCGCTTCACATGGTCGAGCACGTCATGGATGTTGACCGAACTGCGGTCGCCCGGCCGGTCATCGCCGAACATCTCGACCCGTTCGACGAGCTTCACGATCCGGTCCGCCTCGTCGCAGATCAGGCGGGTCAGCATCCGGTCCTCATCGGGGACGGAGGTCTCGAGCAGCTGCGCCGCGCCGCGGATACCGGACAGCGGGTTCTTGATCTCGTGCGCCAGCATCGAGCCGAGCGCTGTCATGGACCGGGCTGCACCGCGATGCGTCAGCTGCCTGTCCATTTTTTCGGCAATTGTCCGTTCCTGCAGCATCAGCGTCACTGCGCCCGCATACGGGCGCAACGGCGCAGCGAAGACATCGACCACCCGGTCCTTGCCGAGGCGGGGCGAACTGACATCGATGCGATACTCGCTGACGCTGGCGCCGCGACGCCTCACCTCGTCGATCAGCGTCAGGATCGGCGAACCGAACGGCAAGAGATCGACAATCCGCTGACGCCGCAGCAGCGACAGGCTCATCTGAAAGAAATCCTCCGCGGCGGCGTTGCCGTCGACAAAACCGTCATCCGGCCCGATCACCATGATCGGCATCGGCAGGACGCCGAAGACGAGGCCGGGCAGATCGGCCAGGCGATCGGATGGACTTCTGGCAGGCATGGGCCGGGCCTCCCTCGTTGCAGTCAGGCGGCGACGGCCGCGCGGGGCGGCGGACGGAACGCTGCTTCGAGCAGTTCGAGCACGGTGGCCGGCTGATCACCGGTCAGGATGGCCGCTCGCAGCGCGACCGCGCCGACCGCGCCGGCCTGCCCCGCATCGTCCAGAGCGGCAGCGAGGTGTTTTCGCGCATGGCGCAGGCCATTGAGCCTGCCCATCGACGCCATGAGGCTTTCGAGATGCTCGACCAGCGCGGCGTGACGCTCGGCCAGGGATGGCGGCGGCACAGCCGAGCCGGCTTCGAGCTCGCGCGCGATCAAGCCGGCAAGCCAGGGGCGGCCCAGAGCGGCGCGCCCGATCATCACCGCATCGGCGCCCGATTGCCTCAGCGCCGCGCGCGCATCGGCCGTCGTCGCGATGTCGCCGTTGACCACGAGCGGCGTCTGCGGAATGGCGGCCCGCACCGCGGCGATGGCGCGCCAGTCGGCGCTGCCCTTGTAGAACTGCTGGCGCGTGCGCCCATGCACCGCGATCACCTGTGCCCCGGCGCAAACCGCGCGGCGGGCAAGCTCGGGGGCATTGAGCGAGGCTTCGTCCCAGCCGAGCCGCATCTTCACCGTGACGGGAAGGGACGTCGCACCGACCACCCCCTCGACCAGGGTGATGGCGTGGTCGAGGTCCCGCATCAGCGCAGAGCCGGCCCAGCCGCCGGTGACGCGCTTGGCCGGGCAACCCATGTTGATGTCGATGACATCGGCGCCGGACGCTTCTGCCAACCGTGCGGCCTCGCCCATCCAGCGCGCATCGCAACCGGCCAATTGCACGATGTGTGGCGAGAGCCCTGCACCCTCCGCCCTCAGGCGCGTTTCCTCGTCGCCCCGCACGAAGGCATCCGACGCGACCATCTCCGAGACGACATAATCCGCGCCGAAGCGCATCGCCATGCGCCTGAAGCCCGCATCGGTGATGCCGGACATCGGCGCTAGCGCAACGCCCAGCTTGTCTGACGCTTCCCCGAACGCCGCAGGGCCCCGCCGCGCAGCAGAACGTCCCCGATCGTCGGCCTCGGGATAGACTGTTTTTTGATCGACTGTCCTTTTGCCTTTTTCTTAATCCGATTGAGCGGACAGGACAAGCGCGCAGGCGATACGCTGCACGCAATCGGCTGGACAAGTTGGCGCCCGCTCGCCAAGAAAGCGCATGTCGCCGCACCCGGAAGTCGATCAGGCCGAAGTGCCCGAAGCCGTTCACGCGCTGATCGTGGCGGCCGGCAGGGGCCTGCGCGCTGGCGCAGGCGCGCCGAAGCAGTATCGCAGACTCGCAGGCGAGGCGGTGCTGACGCGCACGCTGCGCGCGATCCTCGCGCACGCCGCGATCGACAGCGTGACGGTCGTCATTCATCGGGACGATGAGAACGCCTATGCCGAAGCGGTTCGCGCCCTTGACGACCCGCGCCTGAAACAGCCGGCTCTGGGCGGAGACAGTCGCCGCGAGAGCGTGCGGCTTGGTCTCGAGGCGCTGGATGCAGCAGCCGACGATCTCGTGCTCATCCACGACGCGGCGCGGCCTTTGGTGTCGCAGGCGCTGCTGGCGCGCGTCATCAAAGGGGGGGCTGAGTCGGGCGCCTGCATCCCCGTCGTGCCGGTCAGCGACACGATCAAGCGCGTCGACGAGGATGATCATGTGGTCGAGACCGTGCCGCGCTTGCCCTTGCGAGCCGTGCAGACGCCGCAGGCCTTCCGGTTCGGCCGCATCCTGGCGGCGCACAGGGCTGCCCATGCGCTGCAGCGCGACGACTTCACCGATGATGCATCCCTGCTGGAATGGCGCGGCGAGCCGGTGCTGGTCGTCTCCGGCGAGGCCGGCAACGTCAAGCTGACGACACCGGAGGACTTCGCCATGACGGAACAGCGCCTCGCCGGGCTCGATGCGCGCTCGCTGGAGACGCGCACGGGCACAGGTTATGACGTCCATGCCTTCGGACCGGGCGATCATGTCTGGATCGGCGGCGTGCGCATCCCGCATGATTTTGGCGTGGTGGCCCATTCCGATGGCGACGTGGCGCTCCATGCGCTTTGCGACGCCCTGTTCGGAGCCATGGCTGACGGCGACATCGGCGTGCATTTCCCTCCCGGCGATCCGCAGTGGCGCGGCGCCTCCTCCGACCGGTTCCTCGATTTCGCCTGCCAGCGGCTGGCCCGGCGCGGCGGGCGTATCGTCCACCTCGATGTCACGCTGGTGTGCGAGGCCCCGCGCGTCGGGCCCTATCGCGACATGATCCGCGACCGGATCGCCGCAATCACGGGCCTGGCGACCGACCGGGTCGGGCTGAAGGCCACGACATCCGAGCGACTGGGCTTCACCGGCCGCCGCGAAGGCCTGGCGGCGCTCGCGACTGCGACCATCCTCATCCCTGCGGACGGCGCGCATGTGGGATGATGTCACCCTCGAAGCTGCCCGCGCCGTGATCGCCGCGGCCACGGCCGCCCATGTCAAACTCGCCACGGTGGAAAGCTGCACCGGCGGACTGGTCGCGGCCGCGTTGACGGCGGTGCCGGGATCCTCGGCGGTCGTCGAGCGCGGCTTTGTCACCTACTCGAACGAGGCCAAGAGCGAGCTTGTGGGAGTCGATCCGGCACTCATCGCGGCGCATGGCGCGGTCAGCGCCGAGGTTGCCCGCGCGATGGCCGAGGGTGCGCTGGCGAGAGCCCCGGTCGACCTTGCCGTCTCGGTCACGGGCATTGCGGGGCCTGGCGGCGGCAGCGCCGCAAAGCCGGTCGGGCTCGTGCATTTCTGTGCCGCGAGGCGATCGGGGCAGCGCCGCCTCCTGGAACGGCGTTACCAGTCCACGCTGGATCGCCACGCCATCCGGCGGCTTGCGGTTTGCGATGCCCTGTCTCTGCTGGCAGACGCCTTGCGCGGCTGAGGCGCGTCAGGGAACGCCTTTCAGGCGCAGCCACGCAGCGCCGAGCAGGTTCGAGAAATCGTCCGTCCACGGCCTCGGCCCCTCGCCTGCCGCAGGCCTGATCGCAATCCAGGCGTGACGGCCGCCCATGTTCGGTAGCAGGTCCGCGATCGCCGGATTGTCGGTCACGAGCGCGAGCTCGGATGGCGCCAGGCCCGCCTTCATCTGCTCGGCCGACAGGCTTTCCGGCAGGTTGCGCCAGGTGTCCAGACCGATCGACGCGGCGGTCGCCGCGACGAACGGAGCCAGCGTCAGGTGCCGGTTCGACAGGTGGAAGATGATCGCTCCGCCCGGCGCCAGCTTGCTGCGATACAGCGCCATGGCCTCGCGGGTCACCAGATGCAGCGGGATCGCGTCGGAGGAAAACGCATCGACGATGATGAGGTCATAGCCGGCCCTGGCGTCGCGCAGCTTCAGCCGCGCATCGCCCAGCACGATCTCGGCTCCCGGCGCGCAGGCGCTGAGGAAGGTGAAAAGCGTCGGGTTCGTGGCGATCCTCACCACGTCGGGATCGATCTCGTAGAAGCGCCAGACCTCGCCATCCTGCCTCAGGCAGGCCTGCGAGCCGGCGCCCAGACCGATCACCGCCACATTCTGCAACGCGCCACCGCGCGCGGCGCGGCTTGCCTCGATGGCCTGATGGAACGGACCGCCCCTGTAGTAGTACTTCAGCGGATCGGGCACCACGCCCGGCGCCATCTGGTCGAGCCGCTGCGCGCCGTGGTAGGTGGTGCCGTGGCCAAGAATGCGCAGCCGGCCGTCCTCGGAAAGCGTGATCTTGCTGACGCCGAAGAAACTGCGCACGGTTTGCGTGTTCGTTCCGATGGTCAGCGCGAACTGAACCGCAAGCAGCGCAACCGCCGCTCCGATTCCGGCGAGCACCCGGCTGTGCACCGCCACCGTCATGACGATTGCGAGGAATCCCACAGCCCCGAGGCCGAGACGCCCCGAAAGCCAGGGCCAGTCCACGCGCGCGAGGTCGTGCCAAGCCATCAAGGCCAGCGCGGCGAGGATGAGGCCCGCGCCGACGGCCAGAACCGGGCGCGCGGGCGGTCGCGGCGCATCGCTCAACCGCCATGCCACCGCGAGCGCGAACAGGAGCCCGTACTCGAACACCGTGCTGAACAGCTGCGGCGCGATCAAAGCAGCAAAGACGCCACCCAGCACGCCCCCGAACGACATCCACAGATAGAATGCCGTCAGGTGCCGCGCCGCCGGTTTGAGCCGCACCAGCTCCCCGTGGAACACCATCGCGGAAACGAACATGGCGGCGAGAACAACCGCAACCGACGCGACGATGCTGACCCCGGCAAGCGCCGACGGGAACGCGACGGCCACGACCGCCAACCCCGGCTGCCAGATCAGCATGGCGCGGTGCGACAGCCACGGTCTCGGCTGGAACGTGATGATGAAAGTGAGCAGGAACAGGGCGAGCGGCAGCACCCACAGAAGCGGCGCGGCGGCCACATCGGTGCTGATCTGCGCCGTCGCAGCCACCAGCAGCGCCGATGGCACGAAGGCGAGACCAACCCAGATCGCCCTCAGGCGCACCGACGGTGCGGGGGCGATCTCCGCATCATCGCGCACATCGATGGCAGTCGCGACAGATGGCAGGAAGGCAGCGGCGGCGGCCACCGCGGCGATCAGCACAGCGAACCCCAAGGCCCAGACACTCGCCTGCAGCTTCACCGGCAGAAACGGTTCGACCAGGAACGGGAAGGCCAGCAGCGCGGCAAAGCTGCCGAGGTTCGAGGCCGCATAAAGGCGGTAAGGCTGATGAGCCTGCGGATGACCGGTGCGTGCGAACCACGCCTGCAGCAGCGGCCCATGCGCCGACACGGCGACGAAGGGCAGCCCGACCGACGCCGTCAGCAAGGCGATCAGCCACACCGTCGCGCCCTGCGCCGGCGGATCGCCAAGCGCCGGGCTCAAGCCGATCGGCAACGACACGACCAGCACCAGGACCATGAAGCCGATATGCAGCCGCGCGGCGGTCGTGGGCTTCAGCCATGTGGTCAGGGCGTGGGCGTAGAGATAGCCGCACAGCAGTGCCGCCTGGAAGAACACCATCGCGACGGACCAGACCGAAGGGCTGCCGCCAAGCGTCGGCAGAACCATCTTGGCGAACATCGGCTGCACCGAAAACAGCAGGAACGCCGAAAGCCCGATCGCGGCCGCGTAGATCGGGACAATCAAACCCGCCCGCCCGGCCTGCGGCGGGGCGGCTGCGGGCGTGACGCCACAGGCAACGGCCGCCGTCGCGTCGGGTTCTTGAGACATGAAGGCGAGCCCCTGTTATTGCTCCACAGGGGTCAAATCCTTATGGGCAAAGGCTTAAGGCTGCGTAGCTGCAGGCTTCAGCGCCGCCCCCGCGCCGGCCGGGGCAGGACCATACACCGCCACCGCACGCGCCTCGAAGCTCTCGGCGAAGATGCGAAAAATGCGGTCGAAAACGGCGCCCGCCAGCATCGCCAGCATCCGGCTCCTGAACTCGTAGGTGATGTAGAACTCCACCGCCGTTCCCTCCGGCCCGCGCGAGGTGTCGGGCGTGAAGCTCCAGCGGTTCTCGAGGAACGAGAACGGGCCGTCGACATACTCCACGATGATGCGAAGGCGCGGTCTGTCCAGCGTGACGCGGCTGGTGAATCGCTCGTTGATCGACTTGTAGCCGACGCTCATGTCGGCCACGACCGTCTCGACGCCCTCATCCGACATGACCCGCCGCTTCACCGTCAGCGCCGTGCAGAAGGGAAGGAATTGCGGGTATTTCTCGACGTCGGCGACCAGATCGAACATCTGGCGGGGCGAGTGGGCGACACGGCGAACGGTGCGGAACGAGGGCATGGCGCGCCGCTTTACACCACTCTCGCGGCACTGTCGCGGGGACCGATGTCGCGGGGATGGATGCAGCGGCCAAACGCCGTCACCCGATCAGCCTCGCGGCGCGATTGGCTCTCAGCCGTGCGAAATCGTCGCCGGCATGATGGGACGAGCGCGTCAGCGGCGTGGCCGAGACCATCAGGAAGCCCTTCGTCCAGGCGATGGTCTCATAAGCCTTGAACTGCTCGGGCGAGATGTAAGCCACCACGGGATGGTGCTTGCGGCTTGGCGCCAGATACTGCCCGATGGTGATGAAGTCGACATCGGCCGATCGCAGGTCGTCCATGAGCTGGAGCACCTCGTTGCGCTCCTCGCCCAGCCCCACCATGATTCCCGACTTGGTGAAGATGGCAGGGTCGAGCTCCTTCACCCGCTGCAGCAAGCGGATCGAGTGGAAGTAGCGCGCACCGGGGCGCACGGTCAGATATTTCGATGCCACCGTCTCGAGGTTGTGGTTGAAGACGTCGGGCCTCGCCTTCACCACGATCTCCAGCGCGCCCTCCTTGCGCAGGAAATCGGGCGTCAGCACCTCGATTGTCGTGGCGGGCGAGGCGGCGCGGATGGCGTGGATCACGTCGGCGAAATGCTGCGCCCCGCCGTCGGGGAGATCATCGCGGTCGACCGAGGTAATGACGACGTGGTGCAGACCCATCCTGGCTACGGCCTCGGCGACGCGCCGCGGCTCGTCTGCATCGACCGCCTCTGGCATCCCGGTCTTGACGTTGCAGAACGCGCAGGCGCGCGTGCAGGTATCGCCCAGGATCATGAAGGTGGCGTGCTTCTGTTCCCAGCACTCGCCGATGTTGGGGCACCCGGCCTCCTCGCACACCGTGACCAGCTTGTTCTGCTTCACGATGGCGTGCGTCTCGGCCCATTTCGGCGAGCCCGGCGCCTTGACGCGGATCCAGTCCGGCTTCGGCAGCGCCGGGTTTTCCGGCCTTCTCGCCTTTTCGGGGTGGCGCTGCGTCAAGCGCGCCTGCGCCTTTCTCGGGTCGGCGTTGAGCAGGTCGAGAACGACGGCCATGCCTTGTCTCCGGGCGATGAGCGGCGAGATCGCCGTGCAATCAGCGGCTGACGAAGCGCGCAATCAGGATGACCACGACACCGCCGACGACCGCCGAGACGAGGCTGTGCAGCAGCGGCCCGCCGAAACCGAAGCCGAAAAAGCGGAAGATGGCGTGCCCGACCATGGCCCCGAGAAGGCCGACCACGATGTTGCGCGCAAGACCGCCGCCGCCGCCCGCCAGAAGCCCGGCGAGCCAGCCCGCCACCGCCCCGAAAGCCAGCGTCACCAGCAACCAGGCGAATCCACCGCCACCGAAACCCATGCTTGCCTCCTGCATCAGGCGTTGAGCGCGCGCCCATAGGCGTCGAGCACGCTTTCCTTCATCATCTCAGACAGCGTCGGATGCGGAAAGACCGTGTGCATCAGCTCCTCCTCGGTCGTCTCCAGCCCCATCGCCACCACGAAGCCCTGGATGAGCTCCGTCACCTCCGCGCCGACCATGTGCGCGCCGAGCAGCTTGCCGGTCTTCGCGTCGAAGATCGTCTTGATCAGGCCATGATCCTCGCCGAGCGCGATCGCCTTGCCGTTGGCGGCGAAGGAAAAGCGGCCGACCTTGAGGGTGTGCCCGGCCTCCTTCGCCCTGGCCTCGGTCAGGCCGACACTCGCCACCTGCGGCTGACAATAGGTGCAACCGGGGATCTTGTCCTTCTCCATCGGATGCACGGGAAGACCCTTGATGTTCTCGACACAGATCACGCCCTCATGCTCCGCCTTGTGCGCCAGCATCGGCGGGCCGGCGACGTCGCCGATGGCGTAGATCCCCTTTACATTCGTCCGGCCATAGCCATCGGTGACGATGCAGCCGCGCTCGGTCTTCACGCCCAGCGCCTCGAGGCCGAGATGCTCGATGTTGCCGACCACGCCGACCGCCGAGATCATGCGCTCGGCTGTGATGTCGGTTGTCTTGCCGTCGGCCTCGATGGTGGCGGTGATGCTGTTTGCGCCTTTCACCACCTTCACGACCTTGGCCGAGGTCATGATCTTCATGCCCTGCTTTTCCATGATCTTGCGGGCAAGCGCGGAGATTTCCGCATCCTCCACCGGCATGATGCGGTCCATCACCTCGACCACGGTCACATCGCAACCCATGGTCCTGTAGAACGAGGCGAACTCGATGCCGATGGCGCCGGACCCCATCACCAGCAGCGACTTCGGCATCTCTGACGGGACCATGGCCTCGAAATAGGTCCAGATCAGCTTGCCGTCCGGTTCGATGCCGGGCAGCACGCGCGGCCGCGCGCCGGTCGCGACGATGATGTGACTTGCCGTGTAGATGCCTTCGCCCAGCGTCCCCTTCGGCGCCGGATGCGCCGGCTGCACGGCGGGCTTGGACGGCTTGCCCACGACGATCTCCCCGGGTCTGGTCAGCCTCGCCTCGCCCCAGATCACATCGATCTTGTTCTTCTTCATCAGGAAGCCGACGCCGCCGTTCAGCCGCGCGGAGACGCCGCGCGAGCGGGCGACGACGGCCTTCACATCGGGCCTGATGCTTCCTTCCAGCACCAGGCCGTAGCTCTTCGCGTTCTCGGCATGGTGCAGGATGTCCGCCGAACGCAGCAGCGCCTTGGTCGGGATGCATCCCCAGTTCAGGCAGATGCCGCCAAGGTGCTCGCGCTCGACGATGGCCGTCTTCAGACCCAGCTGCGCCGCGCGGATGGCAGCGACATAGCCGCCTGGGCCAGAGCCGATGATGATGATGTCGTATGCCGACATGGCCGCTCCTTCCCTGACTGAACGCACGCTGGGAAGGCCAGGCCGGGTCCGGCGTCAGCCTCGCAGCATCGCGTAGATCTCATCCTTCAGCCGCAAGCGCTGCTTGCGGAATCCCTCGATCGTCATGTCATCCATCGGCTCGATGTTGGTTTCGGCCCGATGGATCGTCCGGTTCACCTCGTGATACGCCTCGGCGAGCCGGGCGAAATGCGCATTGGAGCCCTTCAGAGCCTGGATCTTCCCGACATGCTCGGGAAACTCCTCTGCCAGTTCGTGCGGTGTGTGCGACATGATCTACTTCCCTTGAGCCTGCATCGCAGGCTGTTCGTGACGCTGCTGAGTGTGGCGCCTCGCCACAGCGCAACGATTGGGATGGATCAAGGCACTTGCGCGAACCGCGATCGGTGGAACAGCCTCCTCCTCAAAGATGCTCGAACCACGCCAGCGCCGCGATCGCCGGCACCGCAAGCGCCACCCAGGCGCCGTAGCGGCGGTTGACCTCCGCGATGCTGGCGTCCCCCTCCCCGCCATGGTGGCCGAGCGCCAGCGTGGAGCCGATCGTCGGCAGCATCACCGCCGATAACGCAACGCCGCCCAGCACGCCGAAGACGATGAGGCCGAAGCCCCATGCGTAGCCGTTCGCAACGATCGCGAGCAGCATCAGCAACGCCGCCCCGGCCAGCGACAGCCAGCCAGACGCCGCCCCGAGCCTCTGCGAGGCATGGAGCTTCGCCGGATCATGGCCGGACTGCTGCAATCCCACCCGCAGCAGCTGCGAGCGCAGGATGAAGAGCGACAGCCCAGCGAGGATGAGGAAGGTGGTCATCTTTGCCCCTGCTTCCCGGAGCCCCCAGGCCTGACCGTGCAACACCAGGCACCTCCGGGATGGCCGGGCCGCGGCCCGGCCATGACGCGATCAGACAAGCATTCCCATCGGGTTCTCGATGTAGCGCTTGAACGCCGCAAGCGCCTCGGCCCCCAGCGCACCATCGACGGCCCGATGGTCGGTGGAGAGCGTCACGCTCATGATCGTGGCGACGCCAAGAGCACCGTCGCCCCTGACCACGGGGCGCTTCTCTCCGGCACCCACCGCGAGAATGGTCGCGTGCGGCGGGTTCACCACGGCGGCGAAGTCCTTGATGCCGAACATGCCGAGATTCGACACCGCCGTTGAGCCACCCTGATACTCCTCGGGCTTCAGCTTCCGGTTCCTGGCGCGCGCCGCCATGTCCTTCATCTCGTTCGAGATGGCGGACAGCGTCTTGTGGCAGGCATCGCGGATGATGGGGGTGATGAGCCCGCCGGGAATCGACACCGCCACGCCGACATCGACATGGGCATGCTTCAGCATCGCGCTGTCGGTCCACGACACGTTGGCGTCCGGCACGGCGCGCAGCGCCATGGCCCAGGCCTTGATGACCATGTCGTTGACCGAAAGCTTGTAGGCCGGCTTGCCGTCGCTGACCGGCGCGGCCGCATTGATCTGTTCGCGAAGCGACAGCAGCGCGTCGAGCTGGCAATCGACCGTCAGGTAGAAGTGCGGGATGGTCTGTTTCGCCTCGGTCAGGCGGCGCGCGATCGTCTTGCGCATGCCATCGTGCGGAACCTCGGTGAAGGAGCCGGGCGCGAAAAGCTTCCTCACCGCATCGTCGGACGGTCCGGTTGCGGGCGCTGCGGCCTGCGCAGGCGCGGCAACCGGAGCCGCCGCCTTCGCCTCTGGCGCGGACGGGGCCGAAATCTGCGCCACCGCGGCCATCGGCGTTCCACCGGCCCGGGCCGCCTTCACGTCGCGCTCGACGATCCGCCCATGCGGACCCGAGCCGACGACGCGCGACAGATCGATACCGAACTCCTTCGCCAGACGCCGCGCGAGCGGCGAGGCGAAGAGACGCGGCGCTCCGGAAACAGGGGCCGCAGCAGGAGCCGGGGCGGCAGCCGCGGGCGCGGCCTCGCTCACCGCGGATGGCAAAGCTGCCGCAGCAGCGGCAGCAGGCACAGCCGCAGCCGGCGCAGACGCCGGCCGGGGCGCAGCGCCGGCCGTCACGCCTGCCGGGTCCTCACCCTCCGCAGCGATCAGCCCGATCAGCTCGTTGACGGGAACATCGGCTGTTCCGGCCGGCACGACAATCCTGGCGAGGACGCCCTCGTCCACCGCCTCGACCTCCATGGTCGCCTTGTCGGTCTCGATCTCGGCGAGGATGTCGCCGGACTTGACCCTGTCGCCTTCCTTCTTGAGCCACCTGGCGAGATTGCCTTTCTCCATCGTGGGAGAGAGGGCCGGCATGAGGATGTTGATGGGCATCGATGCGGCTCCTCAGCGGTAGGTGACGGCCTTCACGGCCGCGATCACCTCGGCCACGCTGGGCAAGGCGAGCTTCTCGAGATTGGCGGCGTAGGGCATCGGCACATCCTTGCCGGTGACGCGCAGCACGGGCGCGTCGAGATAGTCGAAGGCGCGGATCATCACCTGCGTCGCGATCTCGGCGGTGACGCCCGACTGCGGGAAGCCCTCCTCCACCGCGACGCAGCGGCCGGTCTTCATCACCGAGGCGATGATCGTGTCGACGTCCATCGGCCGGATGGTGCGCAGGTCGATGATCTCGACGTCGATGCCCTCCTTTTCGAGCTCGGCGGCCGCCTTGACGCAATAGGTCATGCCGATGCCGAAGGAGACGAGCGTGCAGTCCGTGCCCGGCCGGTGGATGCGGGCCTTGCCGATCGGCACGGTCCAGTCATCGCGTTTCGGAACGGGGAAAGACTGGCCGTAGAGGATCTCGTTCTCGAGGAACACGACCGGGTTGGGATCGCGGATGGCACTTTTCAGCAGGCCCTTCGCGTCGGCGGCCGTGTAGGGCATCACGACCTTGAGGCCCGGCACATGGGAATACCAGGCGGCGTAATCTTGGCTGTGCTGGGCGGCGACGCGCGCGGCCGCGCCGTTCGGGCCGCGGAACACGATCGGGCAGCCGAGCTGGCCGCCGGACATGTAGAGCGTCTTGGCCGCCGAATTGATGATGTGGTCGATCGCCTGCATGGCGAAGTTGAAGGTCATGAACTCGACGATGGGGCGCAGCCCTTCGAACGCCGCGCCGACGCCGATGCCGGCGAAACCGTGCTCGGTGATCGGCGTGTCGAGCACGCGCTTCGGACCGAACTCCTGCAAGAGCCCCTGCGTGACCTTGTAGGCGCCCTGATATTCGGCCACCTCCTCGCCCATCACGAAGACGTTCGGATCGGCGCGCATCTCTTCCGCCATGGCGTCGCGCAGCGCCTCGCGCACCGTCATGCTGACCATTTCGGTGCCGGGGGGCAGCTCCGCTGACGCATCGTAGGC
>CAZDUL010000147.1:0-5851 GCA_964508635.1 uncultured Allobosea sp.
GCCACCGACCGCGCGGCCCCGCCCGGCAGTTCCTTGCCTTCCATCGATTCGAGGAAGGCACGGCCGGCGGTCGGGACATAGGAGGGCGCCTCGCCGACACCGGCATGTTTCATGGCCGCGACCGTATCGCCGCCGCCGGCGACCGACACCAGCCTGCCTGCCTCGGTGAGCGCCGCCACCGCTTTCGCGACCGCAACCGTCGCGGTGTCGAACGGGGGCATTTCGAAGGCGCCGAACGGGCCGTTCCACACCACCGTGCGCATGGTGGCGAGCTTGGCGATCACGGCGTCGGTGGAGGCCGGGCCGGCGTCGAGGATCATTTCATCGACCGCGATCTCCGCGACCGATGCGACGCGATGGCCGGGATTGGCCCTGAATTCCTTCGCGGCCAGCGCATCGGACGGCAGCATGATCTCGCAGCCCGCGACCTTTGCCCTGGCCTCGATCGACCGCGCCGTCTCGACCAGCTCATGCTCGCACAGCGACTTGCCCACATCGAAGCCGCGTGCGGCGAGGAAGGTATTGGCCATGCCGCCGCCGATCACCAGCACATCGACCTTGCCCACGAGGTTGCCGAGCAGATCGAGCTTGGTGGACACCTTCGCTCCACCGACGATCGCCATCACCGGCCGAACGGGCCGTCCGAGCGCCCTGTCGAGCGCCTCGAGCTCCGCCTGCATGGTGCGCCCGGCATAGGCCGGCAGCACATGGGCGAGCCCCTCGGTCGAGGCATGCGCCCGGTGCGCGGCGGAAAACGCATCGTTCACATAGGCATCGCCCAGCGCAGCGAGCGCGGTGACGAACTCCGGATCGTTCTTTTCCTCGCCGGGATGGAAGCGGGTGTTTTCCAGGCACAGCACCTCGCCGTCGCCGAGCTCCGCCACGGCCCTTGCCGCCACCTCGCCGACGCAGTCCGGCGCAAAGGCGACCGGCTGACCCAGCGCAGCGGCGAGCGCGCCCGCCACCGGCTTCAGGCTCTCGGCCTCGCTGCGGCGCTCCTCGACCGTCTTGCCCTTCGGACGGCCGAAATGCGCGAGCAGCACCACGCGACCGCCCCGCGAAGCGATCTCGCGGATGGTGGGCAGGACGCGCTCGATACGCGTCATGTCGCTGACGGCCCCGTCCTCCATCGGCACATTGAGATCGACCCGGACCAGAACGCGCTGGCCGTGCGGCGCAAGATCATCGAGGGTCTTGAAATCGGGCATGACAGGCTATCCGGGGAGGGTCAGAAGGGAAGCAGGCTGCCGAAGCGGGCGAACAGGATGGGGATGGCGGCTCCGATCAACGCCGCGATCAGCGCAATGACGAACACGGTCGCGGTGCCTGGCTTGCGTCCGACCTGTTCGCGCAACCTCGCAAGATCGTCGCGCACGCCTTGCAGGTTCATGTCCTGCGTCGCGCCTTCGAGCCTCAGTGTCGCCTTCTCGAGGGCGCTCTCGACGCGCATCATGCGCTCTTCCGACCGGGCGAACTTTTCCTCGATGCGGGCGGTCTTGTCCTCGACCCGCGACAGCTGGTCGAGGCGGGGCGCAGGGTCGGCGATCATCGGGGCGGGCTCGGCCGGGCTGATGGCGCTGGACATGGGATCCTTGGACGGGGGGGTCGCGACGGACATGGTGGGAGTCGGCGCGAGCTGCGGGCCCGGTCCTGGATCGAGACGAGGTTCTGTCCTGGCAGCCATGACAGGGCTCCTTCATGTCGGCTTGCGGATCGCGGCCTGTAACCAATCAGCGCGCCATGGCTTGAACAGGGCAGACCGCAACGGGCCGACCTGAGATTTCGGCCCGGCCGTCACCGCGCGCCTCAGATCAGCTTCGCCATGGCGACTGCGGTGTCGCTCATGCGGTTCGAGAACCCCCACTCATTGTCATACCAGGACAGGATGCGCACGAGCTTCTCGTCCATCACCTTGGTCTGGTCGAGCGCGAAGGTGGACGAGGCCGGAGCGTGGTTGAAGTCGATCGAGACGTTCGGCTCGGCCGTCACCGCGAGGATGCCCTTGAGAGGCCCGCGCGCCGCCGCCTTCCGGATCGCCTCGTTGATCTTCTCGGCCGAGGTCCTGCGCTTCGAGATGAACTTGAAGTCCACCACCGACACATTCGGCGTCGGCACGCGGATGGCGGTGCCGTCGAGCTTGCCCTTGAGCTCGGGGATGACCAGTCCGATCGCCTTCGCCGCGCCGGTGGAGGTCGGGATCATCGACATGGCGGCGGCGCGCGCCCGGTAGAGATCCTTGTGCATCGTGTCCAGCGTCGGCTGGTCGCCGGTGTAGGCGTGGATCGTGGTCATGAAGCCCTTCTCGATGCCGACCGCCTTGTGCAGGACGGCAACGACCGGGGCGAGGCAGTTCGTGGTGCACGAGCCGTTCGAGACGACAAGGTGATCCCTGGTCAGAGCGTCGTGGTTGACGCCATAGACCACCGTCAGGTCGGCGTTGTCGCAGGGCGCGGAAACCAGCACACGCCTGGCGCCGGCCGCGAGATGAGCGGCGGCCTTGTCGCGGGTGGTGAAGATGCCGGTGCACTCCATCGCCACATCGACGTCGAGCTCCTTGTGGGGAAGCTGCGCCGGATCCTTGATCGCGGTCACGCGGATGCGCTTGCCCGCGACCACGATGCAATCGCCATCGACCTCGACCGTGGATGGAAAGCGGCCGTGCACGCTGTCGAAACGCAACAGATGGGCGTTGGTCGCCACCGGACCCAGATCGTTGACGCCCACGACCTCGATGTCCTTGCGCTTCGATTCGACGATCGCACGCAGTACATTGCGGCCGATACGGCCGAAGCCGTTGATGAAGACGCGGACGGTCATGGGGCACCTGCGAACGGAGGTCAAGGGGATGAGTATATCGCCTTTTGCCTTTTTTTGCGTCAGTTTCAAGCCTCCGGAAGCCTGAATCCGCCTCAATGGTTGTGCCGACGCAGCACCGCCTCGGCCACCGCCTCGGCAGTGATGCCGAAATGCCGGTAGAGATCCTTGCAGGGCGCGCTCGCACCGAAGGAGCACATGCCGACGAACGCGCCATCCGCGCCGATCAGCGCATCCCATCCCATGCGGATGCCGGCTTCGACCGCAACCTTGATCCGCGCGGAGCCAATCACCTTGCGTCGCACCTCCTCCGGCTGCGCGAGAAACAGCTCGAGCGACGGCACGGACACGACGCGCGACGCAAGGCCCTTTTCAGCCAGCAGCTTGCGCGCCGCCACGGCGATCTCGACCTCGGACCCGCTGGCAAACAGCGTCGCGACGGCCTTGCCGCCCTCCGCCGGCAGAAGCTCGTAGGCTCCTGCTGCGGATCGATTCATGCGGCTGGCGTCGAGGCGCACCTGCGACAGGTTCTGCCGCGTCAAGGCCAGGAGCGTCGGGCCCTCGCGCCGGTCGATGGCGAGCTGCCAGCATTCGGCCGTCTCGACGGCATCCGCCGGGCGCAGCACGCGCAGGTTGGGGATCGCGCGCAATGCCGCCAGGTGCTCGACCGGCTGATGCGTGGGGCCATCCTCGCCGAGACCGATCGAGTCGTGCGTCATCACATAGATGACCGGCTGGTTCATCAGCGCCGCAAGCCGGATCGCCGGCCGGCAGTAGTCGGTGAAGACCATGAAGGTGGCGCCGGCCGGGCGCAGGCCGCCATGCAGCGCGATGCCGTTCATGGCAGCCGCCATGCCGTGCTCGCGGATGCCATAGTGCACATAGCGGCCCTTCGGTGTCTTCGCCGTGAAGCTGACGGCCGTCTTGACACGCGTGTTGTTGGATGGGGTCAGATCGGCCGAGCCCAGAACGAGCTCCGGCATCGCCGGCGCGATCGACTCGAGCGCCATCTCGGACGCCTTGCGGGTCGCGACCGCCACCGGCTCCGCCGCCAGCCGGTCCTTGAGCTGGGCGATGGCCCGGCCGAGCTTCGCCGGCGGCTCATGGCTGAGGCGGCGCTTGAACTCGGCCTGCTTGCGCTCCGGAAGCTTCGCGAAGGCCTGATCCCATGCGGCGGACAGCGCGGCTCCCTTCCGGCCGATGGCGCGCCAGGCCTGCAGCGCGGCGTCGGGAACGGCGAAGGGCTCTGCCGCAATGCCGAGCTTCGCCTTGGCGCCGGCCAGTTCCTCGGCGCCGAGCGGCTCGCCATGGGCCTTGGAGGTGCCCGCCCGCTTCGGCGCCCCGTAGCCGATCACGGTGCGGCAGGCGATCAGGGTGGGCTTGCTGGAGGCCTTCGCCCGCTCGAGGGCTGCAAGGATCGCGGCGGGATCATGGCCGTCGATCCTTTCCGCCCGCCAGCCGGCGGACTGGAAACGCTTCACCTGGTCGACCGAGTCCGCCAGCGACAAGGGGCCGTCGATCGAGATGCCGTTGTCGTCGAACAGGACGATGAGCTTGGACAGCTTATGATGGCCTGCCAGCGCGATTGCCTCCTGGCTGATCCCCTCCATCAGGTCTCCGTCGGAAGCCAGCACGTAGGTGCGATGGTTGACCACGCCGCGGCCGAACTCCGCCGCCAGCATCCGCTCCGCCATGGCCATGCCGACGGCCGTCGCGATGCCCTGACCGAGCGGCCCCGTCGTGGTCTCGATGCCCGGCGTGTGGCCGACTTCGGGATGCCCGGGCGTCTTCGAATGAAGCTGGCGGAAGCGCTGGAGCTCCTCCATCGTCATGCCCGGATAACCGGTGAGATACAGCAGCGCATAGATCAGCATCGAGCCATGGCCGGCGGAGAGCACGAAGCGGTCACGGTCGGGCCAATCCGGGCGCGCCGGATCGAAGCGCAGCACCTGCGAGAACAGCACCGTCGCCACATCGGCCGCGCCCATGGGCAGACCGGGATGGCCCGATTTCGCTTTCTCGACCGCATCCATCGCGAGGCCACGGATGGCATTCGCCAGCAGATCATGATCGGCGCGGGCAGCTACAAGGGTCATCGCGGGGCGGCTTTCGGTTTGGGGAAGACGGGGGACGAGGCCGCGGTCGATTGCCCCATGGGGCAGGGCGAGTCAATTCGCCGGCCTCGGCCGATCAAGCCGCCGCCAGGAGGCCATGTCTTGCCTCGGACCCCTTCGCCAGCCTATGTTGCGCTGCAACAACAGGCTGAGGCCGGCTATCGGCCAACGGGACGGGGAGTGTGACGCATGAGCCTGAAGGGAAAGACCGCCGTGGTGACGGGATCGACCAGCGGCATCGGGCTGGGCATCGCCCGCGCCTTCGCGGCACAGGGCTGCAATCTGGTGATGAACGGCTTGCCGACTGCGGATTGCGAATCGATCCGGGCCGGTGTCGAGGCCGAGTTCGGCGTGCGCGTGCTGTTCGACCCCGCCAATATGGCGACGACCGAGGGCGCACGCGGTCTGGTCCGCAAGGCCGAGCAGGCATTCGGGGCCGTGGACATTCTCGTCAACAATGCCGGCATCCAGCATGTCTCGCCGATCGAGGACTTCCCGGAGGACAAGCTCGACCTGATCATGCGCGTCAACTTCTACTCCGCCTTCCACACCATCGCCGCCGCCCTGCCCGGCATGAAGGCGCGACGCTGGGGGCGGATCATCGACATCACCTCGGCCCATTCGCTGACGGCCTCGCCATTCAAGTCGGCCTATGTTGCCTCCAAGCATGCCGTCGCAGGCCTGACCAAGACGGTCGCCCTCGAGGTTGCAACCATGGGCATCACGGTCAACAACATCGCGCCCGGCTATGTCTGGACGCCGCTGGTCGAGCGCCAGATCCCCGACACCATGGCCGCCCGCAACATGACCAGGGAGCAGGTCATCGAGGAGGTCATGCTCAAGGCGCAGCCGACCAAGCAGTTCGTCACCATCGAGCAGTTCGCCGCGGCGGCCGTCTTCCTTGCTTCGGATGCAGCCGCCTC
>CAZDUL010000148.1:0-5385 GCA_964508635.1 uncultured Allobosea sp.
CCGGCTGCCGGGTTGCAGGGTGAGGCGGGTCTAGGGGGGTGCTTCTCTCCCTGCTCATCGCGGGCGTTGCCGGGCTCATGGCCTTCCCCGCCCTGCGCGGCGAATGTCCGTGCTGAACCGGTGTGCCCGACGAGGCTGACTGCAGGCGCTCCGGCTCGCTGTCGCAGGCAGCGTGCGCCACGGTGTTCGCGCAGGCCGAACGCGTCATGCGCCCGGCTGCGCCGGTCTATCCGAGCGAGCAGCGCTGCCTGCAGGACTACGAGCGTTGCGTGCGCTCCGCCCACACGCAAGGCTTCACCCCGGTCCCGGCCGGTTTCTGCGTCGCGGTCGAAGGCGGGCAGGTCACGCGGCAGGAGCCGGTCTATCGGCGCATCAACGCCCAAGCGTCAGGAACCTCGCGATGAGCGGCGACATCATCAGCATCGACGCAAGCGCAGGTGCGGCCGTTCGCTTCGGCAACGGCCTGCCCTTCGCGCTCATCGCGGGCCCTTGCCAGCTCGAGAGCCGCGAACACGCGCTGATGATGGCGAGCGAATTGAAGCAGGTTGCCGGCCGCCTCGGCATCGGCCTTGTCTACAAGACATCCTACGACAAGGCGAACCGCACCAGCGCCAGCGCGGCCCGCGGCATCGGGCTGGAGGCGGCCCTGCCGATCTTCCGGGAGATCCGCGAGCGGCTGGGCCTGCCGGTGCTGACCGATGTGCACACCGCCGAGCAGTGCGCGCCCGTCGCCGAAGCCGTCGACATTCTCCAGATCCCGGCCTTCTTGTGCCGGCAAACCGATTTGCTCAAGGCGGCTGCGCGCACGGGCCGCGTCATCAACGTGAAGAAGGGCCAGTTCCTCGCCCCGTGGGACATGAAGAACGTGGCCGCCAAGATCATCGGCGCAGGCAACCCCAACGTGATGCTGACCGAGCGCGGCGTCTCCTTCGGCTACAACACGCTGGTCTCGGACATGCGCGCCCTGCCGATCATGGCCGAAACCGGCAAGCCGGTGATCTTCGATGCGACCCATTCCGTCCAGCAGCCGGGGGGCAGGGGCTCCTCCTCCGGCGGCCAGCGTGAATTCGTCGCGACCCTGGCGCGCGCAGCGGTCGCCGTCGGCGTGGCAGGCCTGTTCATCGAGACCCATGAGGATCCCGACAACGCCCCTTCGGATGGGCCGAACATGGTGCCGCTGGGCGAGATGGAACGCCTGCTCGCCCAGCTCCAGGCCATCGATCGGCTTGTCAAGGCGGCGCTGCCTTGAGCGCGCCCGCCGCCGACCCGGACGCGCGGGCCTTGCGTCGCCTGATCCTGGTGCTCGGCGTCTGCGGCTTCGCCTCGACCTTCACCATGCGGTTGCTCGATCCGCTGGTGCCGACGCTGGCGCAGGCGTTCGTCCGCAACATCGCGGAAGTTGCGCTGATCGCCACAGGCTTTTCGATCTCCTACGCCATCGGACAGCCCTTTCTCGGGCCGCTGGCCGACGCGATCGGAAAGGCGCGCACCATCCTCGGCTGCCTGATCGGGCTTTCGGTCTTGCTCTTCATGGGCGCCGCCGCCACCAGCTTCGAGATGCTGTTCGTGATCCGCATGGCCATGGGTGTGATGGCGGGCGGCATCATCCCGGTCGCCATGGCAGCGATCGGTGATCGCGCGCCGATGGCCGAGCGGCAGGTCGCGCTCGGTCGGTTCCTGACGATCATGATCCTCGGCCAGACCGCCGGTGCGGCATGCTCGGGGCTCATCGCCGATCTGGCGGGCTGGCGCAGCGTGCTGGTTGCCGGCGGCACGCTGGCGGGCATCGCAGCCGTGCTGGTGGCGCTGATCCTGAAGCCGCGACCGAATGCGAAACGCGAGCCGCTGAGCATTCCGGCCGTCCTTGCCCGTTACGGCCAGGTGTTCGCCAACTCCCGGAGCGGCGTGCTCTACACGATCGTGATCGCGGAAGGGGCGCTGATCTTCGGCATCATGCCCTATGTCGCAGCCATCCTCGCCGAACGCAGCGGCGTCGGCGCGACGGAAGCCGGCCTTGTGGTCGGCGCGGCCGGCATTGGCGGTATTCTCTACGGATTGATGGTGCGGCCGCTCGTGGCTCGCCTCGGGCCGGCGCGGATGGTGACGGTCGGCGGCGCGCTGATGGCGCTGGCGATCGCCACATTCGCGCTGCCGGTGCTGCCATGGTGGGTCGGCATCGGCTGCTTCCTGGCCCAGGGTTTCGGTTTCTTCCTGATGCACGGGACCTATCAGGCGCAGGCCACCGAATTGGCCCCGCAGGCGCGCGGCTCGGCGGTGGCGCTGTTCGCCTGCGCCCCGTTCTGCGGCCACGCGCTTGGCCCCGTCATCATGGGCGCGCTGAAGCTGACGCTTGGAGCCGGCCCCGCGCTGGCGCTGATGGCGGCCGGCATCCTGGCGCTGGGTCTGATCGCGCCGCGCGCGCTCAGGCTCTGAGGCGCATCACGCCGCAGCGATCGGGAAACCCAGCTCGACGAGACGCGCGCGGAAGGCGCCGCATGCCACCGCATCCGCCCGGGGCATGTGGAAGGTCTCGAAGCCGACGGCCTTCGCCGCCGCCACGTTCAGAGCGCTGTCGTCGACGAAGATCATCTCCTCCGGCTCGAGACCGACATCCTCGCACAGCCGGTGATAGATGCGGTAGTCCGGCTTCACCAGCCCGATGTCGCCCGACACGAGAGCATGGTCGAAAAGGTCGAGGAACGGGTGCATGGCGCGCGCCACGTCGAATTTCTCGCGGGCGAAGTTGGTGATGGCATAGACCGGCACGCCGGCCGCCTTGAGGTCCTGCAAGGTTTCGACGTTCGGGGTGATCGCGTTTGCGATGGTCTCGGGCCAGCGCTCGTCGAAAGCCCGCAAGGGTTTCTCGTATTCCGGGTGTTTCGCCACGAGCTCGCCAATGCCTGCCGCGAAGGGCTTGCCGGCATCGAAGGCGAGGTTCATCCACATCAGCCGCGTGCGTTTCTGGAAGACCTGATAGCTCGCCTCGTCGGGGAAATAGCCGCGCAGCATGTCCTCGGCCGTCCAGCGGACGAGGATGTTGCCGACATCGAACACCACCGCCCTCACCGTCGCCATCCTGCGTCTTCCTTGAGCCATGGGGCGTGCGCAAGCGGCCGCCCCCGATTCCCGTTTCAAACACCGCCGGATTGGTGCTACAGCCCCGCGCCACGGTTGCAAGGGCGACCGCGATCAACCCCACCTTTCGCCACGGTTCCTGTCGGTCATGACGAGCTTCACGCCGAAATCCGATTTCCTGCGCATCCTGCAGGAGCGCGACTTCATCCACCAGTGCTCGGACCTCGAAGGTCTCGACGCGCTGGCGCTGAAGGGGCAGGCGGTCGGCTATATCGGCTTCGATGCGACAGCTCCCTCTCTGCATGCCGGTTCGCTGGTGCAGATCATGATGCTCTACTGGCTGCAGCAGACGGGCAACAGGGCGATCGCGCTCATGGGCGGCGGCACAACCATGGTGGGCGACCCGTCCGGCCGGGACGAGACGCGCAAGATGCTGACCCTCAGCGACATCGAGGCCAACAAGGCCGGAATCCGGCAGGTCTTCGCGCGGTTCCTGACCTTCGGCGATGGGCCGAAGGATGCCGTGATGCTCGACAATGCCGACTGGCTGACAAAGCTCAGATGGATCGAGATGCTGCGCGATGTCGGGCGGCATTTCTCGGTCAACCGCATGCTCGCGATGGACTCGGTCCGGCTGCGGCTGGAACGCGATCAGGAAATGAGCTTCATCGAGTTCAACTACATGGTCCTTCAGGCCTACGATTTCGTCCATCTGGCGAAGACTGTCGGCTGCAACTTGCAGATGGGCGGCTCGGACCAGTGGGGCAACATCGTCAACGGCATCGATCTGGGCCGACGGATGGGCACGCATCAGCTTTATGCGCTGACGACGCCGCTGCTCACCACCGCCTCCGGCGCCAAGATGGGCAAGACGGCGGCCGGCGCCGTCTGGCTCAACGCCGACATGCTGAAACCGTATGATTACTGGCAATACTGGCGCAACGCCGAGGATGCCGACGTGGCGAAGTTCCTGCGCAAGTTCACCATCCTGCCGATGGAGGAGATCAGCCGCCTCGAGGCGCTGCGCGGGGCGGAGATCAACGCCGCCAAGATCGTGCTGGCCACCGAAGCGACCGCGCTCGTGCATGGCCGGGAGGCCGCCGAGGCTGCCGCGGAGACCGCGCGTCAGACCTTCGCCGAAGGCGCGCTCGGCGCCGATCTACCGCGGATCGCCGTGTCGCGGTCCGAAATCGAGGCCGGTCTTGGCGTGCTGTCGGCCTTTGTGCGCGCGGGCCTGGTCCCTTCCACCGGAGAGGCCCGCCGCCAGATCAAGTCCGGCGGCCTTCGTCTCAATGACGCCGTGCTGTCGGACGAGCGCGCGCTGATCGGGCTCCAAGCCTTCAACAGCGACGGCGTCGCCAAGCTGTCGATGGGCAGGAAGAAGCATGCCCTGCTGACGATGGAGTGATCGGCTCGCACCTCAGCCGGCCCGCTCGATCAGGCTAATGAAGAAGCCGTCGACGCCGCAGCGGGCCGGAGTGAGCTGGAGCCCTTGCCTTCCGGCCGATGTGAAACCAGAAAGCACCTCGAGCGCTGCGCGCCGGGCCATCTCATCCGGTGCCACCACCCGGAAACCGGCGTTGCGGGCCACGAAGCCCTCGACGGCCGCGTCGTTCTCCGCCGGCAGGACCGAACAGGTGATGTAGGCGATCCGACCTCCCGGCCGCGCCAGCCGCGCGGCACGATCCAGCACCGCCGCCTGCTCCGAAACGCGCTGCGCCAGAGCGCCGGTCCGCAACCGCCATTTGGCGTCCGGGTTGCGTCGCCATGTGCCCGATCCCGTGCAGGGCGCATCGATCACGACCAGATCGACGCCGCCGTCGAGATCCGCCAGCGTGTCCTCGCCCCGGAGTCGCGGCGCGCGCACCTGCACATTGCGCGCTCCGGACCGTTTCAGCCGCTCGTAGATCGGCGCCAGCCGGCGCGAATCGATGTCGGTGGCGAAGATCTGGCCCCGATTCTCCATCAGCGCCGCCAGCGACAGCGTCTTGCCGCCGGCGCCGGCGCACAGGTCCACCACCGTCTCTCCCGGCCTCGCCCCGCACAGCCGGGCGGCAAGCTGGGAGCCTTCGTCCTGAATTTCGAACAGCCCGTCGAGGAACGGCTTCGTGGTCTGGAGAGACGGCCCCCTGCCCTCCGCATCGACTGCAACGCGCAGGCCGTCCGGCGAAAACGGCTCTTCGACCGGACCGAGATGCCGAAGCTCCCCGACCAGCCGCTTTCGGGCCGTCGTCAGGTAGTTGACGCGCACATCTATGGGCCCGCGCACCGCCAGTGCCTGCGCTTCCTTCCTGTCACCCCGGCCGACGG
>CAZDUL010000149.1:0-8594 GCA_964508635.1 uncultured Allobosea sp.
ACGCGCGACAGCCGCTGCGTGATGATCTTGCCGGGAATGACGCCGATGACGGGCGTGTCATGCTCGCGCGCCGGGCAGGCAAAATCGCCCGCCGACAGCGTGCGGCTCTTCACGCTGCCGAGCCCCACCGGCGCAACCGGCTCGCGTGCGGCGAAGGCGGCCTGATCGGCGATGCGTCCGCCGGCCAGCGTCACGGCCACGCGGCAATCGTCGAGATCGTCCAGCAGCACGATGTCGGCGCGCTTGCCCGGCCCGATGAAGCCGCGATCCGTCAGCCCGAAGGCGCGGGCGGCCGACAGCGTCGCGGTGCGATAGACCGCCAGCCGGTCGCGGCCGTGGCCGATGGCCGTGCGGATCATGAAATCGAGATGGCCTTCCTCGGCGATGTCGAGCGGGTTGCGGTCGTCGGTGCAGAAGGCGAGGAAGGGCGAGGTATCGCGGTCGATCAGCTCCATGAGCGCATGCAGATCCTTCGAGACCGAGCCCTCGCGGATCAGGATGTGCATGCCCTTCGCGATCTTCTCGCGGGCCTCGTCGGCGGTGGTGGTCTCGTGGTCGGTGAGGATTCCGCCCGCGAGATAACCGTTCAGCGCCTCCCCGCGTACCAGCGGCGCATGGCCGTCGATGTGGCGGCCTGCGAACAGCGATAGCTTGTCGAGGCATTCCGGGTCGCGCGCCAGCACGCCGGGAAAGTTCATGAACTCTGCCAGCCCGATCACCTTCGGGTGGTCCATGAACGGGGCGAGATCGGCCGCCGACAGGCTCGCGCCGGCGGTCTCCAGGTGCGTCGCCGGCACGCAGGAGGAGAGTTGCACGCGCAGGTCCATCACCATGCGCTCGGCGCAGTCGAGGAAATAGCGGAGCCCGGCAGCGCCCAGCACGTTGGCGATCTCGTGCGGGTCGCAGATGGCGGTGGTGACGCCGTGCGGCAGCACGCATCGCTCGAACTCGAAGGGCGTGACCAGCGAGGATTCGACATGCAGGTGCGTGTCGATGAAGCCCGGCACCGCGACGCGACCTTCGGCATCGAGCCGGTGGTGGCCGTCGAAGCGGCCATGGGTGGCGACGATGGTGTCGCCGACGATCGCGATGTCGGTCTCGACCAGAGCCCCGGTGACGAGATCGAACAGCCGGGCGTTGGCGATCACCAGATCGGCCGGTTCGTCGCCCTGTCCGGCGGCGATGCGGCGGGCGAGAACGGATGATGGCGTCAGGGAGGCAGGCATGGCGGACTCCGGTCGCCACGGGCAAGCCGCGGGATCGCCGGCGGTGCGCATGGCCAAGATGTCGGGCTGCGAAGTTGTGCGGCGCGATGCGGCGGCGGGTCAAGCCCGGCGCCGCCCGGCGGAACGGCGGCAGCCCGCGGCTTTCCGGCCGCACCCCGGTCGCGGGCCTTCCGTTTGCCGGGGGCGGCGCTATCTTGGCAGGAGACTTGCCTGCGACTGGCGGACAGCAACCGCCCGTGCGTCCGCTCCGATGACAGAGAAGCGTCTTCCAGCCATGCTGCCTGCCGCCCGACGCGCCATCCGTTTCCTGCACCGCGGTGCCGTGGTCGAAATCGACGCGATGAGCCCGCGTCGCACGCTGCTGGACTGGCTGCGCGAGGACCAGCGGCTGACCGGCACCAAGGAGGGCTGCGCGGAGGGCGATTGCGGCGCCTGCACCGTCGTTCTGGCAAGGCTGCGGGGTGGGCAGCTGGCGTTCGAGCCGGTCAACGCCTGCATCCTGCTGCTCGGGCAGGTCGATGGCGCGGCGCTGATCACGGTGGACGATCTGGCCGATGCCTCGGGCCTGCATCCGGTGCAGGCGGCGATGGTGGCGCATCACGGTTCGCAATGCGGCTTCTGCACGCCCGGCATCGTGATGAGCCTGTTCGCGCACTATCACGAGGGTGCGCGGCCGCCGACGCGCGCTGCGATCAACGATGCGCTGGCGGGAAATCTCTGCCGCTGCACCGGCTATCGCCCCATCGTCGATGCGGCCTTCGACGTGATGTCCGCTCCGCCCTCGGATCGCTTCGCTGCGCTGCGACCGCAGCTTCACGAGGCGCTGTCGCTGCTGGATGACCGACGCGACGTGTTCGTCGGGAATGGCGACGCCTTCTTCGCCGCGCCCGCCAGCCTGTCCTCGCTGGCGGCGATCCTGTCGGCGCATCCCGACGCGACGATCCTCGCCGGCGCCACCGATGTCGGCCTGTGGCTGACGAAGGGGCTGATGGATCTTGGCAAGTTCGTCTGGCTCGGGCGCGTGGCCGGGCTCGACCGGCTGGTGGAGGACGAAACAGCGCTCCACATCGGCGCGATGGTCACGCATGCGCAGGCGCATGCGGCGCTCGCCAGCCTCGATCCCGATCTCGGCGAGGTGATGCGCCGCTTCGGCTCCGCGCAGGTGCGCGCTTCCGGCACAGTGGGGGGCAACATCGCCAACGGCTCGCCCATCGGCGATCTCGCGCCTTGCCTGATCGCGCTGGGCGCGACGCTGCATCTTCAGCATGGCGCGCAGGCGCGCGATCTGCCGCTGGAGGACTTCTTCCTCGCCTACCGCAGGCAGGACCGGCGCGCCGGCGAGATCGTGACGGGTGTGACCGTGCCGAAACTGGCCGCGAACCAGGTGTTCCGGGCCTACAAGGTGTCGAAGCGCTTCGACGAGGACATCTCGGCGGTGATGGGCGCCTTCCGCTTCACGGTCGAGGATGGCCTCATCGGCGAAGCGCGCATCGCCTTCGGCGGCATGGCCGGCACGCCGAAGCGCGCGGCCGGGGCGGAAGCTGCGATTGCCGGCGCGTCGCTGTCGGATGTGTCGAGCTGGAGTGCGGCGCTCGCCGCGATCATGGCCGACTACCAGCCGCTCAGCGACCAGCGCGCCAGCGCCGCCTATCGCAGTACGGTCGCGCGCAACCTGCTCGGCAAGGCCCTGATGGAGGCCGCCGGCGCAGCCACCGCCGCGACCCGCCTCATCGGCCGCCGCGAGGCGGTGGCGGCAGAGTGAGGCGCTGACCATGCCTTCGCGCACCGCCGCGCCCGCAAGCGCGGCCAGGATGATGACCGCATGAACGCCACCGTTCCTCCCTCCGGCCTGTCGCCCGCCACGGTGCGTCCCATCGCGGGCGCGCCGACCGAGCCTCTCAGGCATGTGCATCAGCCGCTGGCCCATGACAGCGCGGCCCGGCACGTGCAGGGCGCAGCCGCCTATATCGACGATCTGCGCGAGCCGGAAGGCACGCTGCACCTGGCCTGCGGGCTGTCGCCCAAGGCGCGCGGACGGATCGTGGCCCTCGATCTCGAGCCCGTCAGGGCCTTCCCCGGCGTCGTCGCGGTGCTCACCGCGGCCGACGTGCCGGGTGTCAACGATGTCTCGCCCTCCATCGGCGGCGATCCGCTGTTCGCGGACGGACGGGTGATGTTCCATGGGCAGGTGGTGTTCGCCGTGGTGGCCGAGACCCGCGATGCGGCGAGGCGGGCGGCGCGGCTCGCGCGCATCGAGATCGAGGCCGAGGAGCCGTCGGTGACGGTCGAGCACGCCATGGCCCGGGGCGAGACGGTGCTGCCGGACTACAGCTTCGAGCGCGGCGACATCGAGACGGCGCTGGCGACGAGCCCACACCGGGCGAGCGGAACCTTCCGCATCGGCGGGCAGGAGCATTTCTACCTCGAGGGGCAGGCCGCGCTCGCCATCCCGAAGGAGGACGGCGAAATCCACATCCATTCCTCCACCCAGCACCCGACCGAGGTGCAGCATGTCACGGCGAAGGTGCTCGGGCTGCCGGACGCCTTCGTGATCTGCGAGGTGCGCCGCATGGGCGGCGGCTTCGGCGGCAAGGAGAGCCAGGCGACGCAATGGGCGGCCATGGCGGCGCTCGCGGCCTACAAACTGCGGCGGCCCTGCAAGATCAGGCTCGACCGCGACGACGATTTCGCCGCCACCGGCAAGCGCCACGATTTCCGCTGCGACTGGAGGGCCGGCTTCGATGCGGAGGGCCGCATCCTCGCCTACGAGGTGGATTATCTGGCGCGCTGCGGCTGTTCGGCCGATCTGAGCCAGGGCGTGGTCGACCGCACCATGTTCCACTCCGACAATGCCTACTGGCTGCCGGTGACGCGCATCAACACGCGCCGGCTGATGACCAACACCGTCAGCAACACCGCCTTCCGCGGCTTCGGCGGCCCGCAGGGCATGCTGATGGCGGAGCGGCTGATCGACGAGATCGCCTGGGCGTTGGGCAAGGATCCGCTCGATGTGCGCTACGCCAATCTTTACCGCCCCGGCCAGGACGTCACCCCCTACGGGCAGACAGTGAGCGAGCTCGACACGCTGCACGCGCTCATCCGCGAGCTGGAGCGGACATCGGACTATCGCGTCCGACGCGAGGCGGTTGCCTCGTTCAACGCAGGCTCGCGCTTTCTCAGGCGGGGCCTTGCGCTCACGCCCGTCAAGTTCGGCATCTCCTTCACGCTGAAGCCGCTGAACCAGGCGGGCGCGCTGGTGCATGTCTATCAGGACGGCTCGGTGCTGCTGAACCATGGCGGCACCGAGATGGGGCAGGGGCTCTACCAGAAGGTGGCGCAGGTGGTGGCCGAGGCCTTCGGCATCGACATCGCCCGCGTGCGCATCACCGCCACCACGACCGAGAAGGTGCCCAACACCGGACCGACGGCGGCCTCGTCGGGCACCGATCTCAACGCCCGCGCCGCGCTCAACGCGGCCAACGCGATCAAGGCGCGCATGGCGGATTACGCCGCCTCGCTCTGGAACTGCGATCCGGCCGAGATCGTGTTCCGCGACGACCGGGTGTTCTGCGGCAACGAGAGCCTCGGTTTCGGCGAACTGGCCCGCAAGGCGCATCTCGACCGCGTTCACCTGTCCTCGACGGGTTTCTACGCCACGCCCGGCATCACCTGGGACCGCGCCAGCAAGCGCGGAAACCCGTTCCTCTACTACGCCTTCGGCGCGGCCTGCGCCGAGGTCGAGATCGACACGCTGACCGGCGAGAACCGGGTGCGGCGCGTGGACATCCTGCACGATGTCGGCCGTTCGCTGAACCCGGCCATCGATATCGGCCAGATCGAGGGCGGCTTCGTGCAGGGCATGGGCTGGCTCACCACCGAGGAGCTGGTGTTCAGCGCGGAAGGCAAGCTGCTGACCCACGCGCCCGCGACCTACAAGATCCCGGTCGCCAGCGACGTGCCGGAGGATTTCCGGGTGGCGCTGTATCCCAACAGCAACAGGGCGGACGTGATCTATGCCTCGAAGGCGGTGGGCGAGCCGCCGGTGATGCTGGCCAATGCCGTGTTCTGCGCGTTGGCCGATGCGGTCCACAGCCTCAATCCCGCCGTGCCCGTGCCGCTCGACGCGCCGGCCACGCCGGAAGCCATCCTGCGCGCCTGCGAGGCGGTGAAGGGCCGGCCAATGGCCGGCGGGAGGCCGTGAGGTGCACCTGAACCTCAGCGCCGAGGCCCGGTTCTGGCGCCGCATGCGCGAAGCGGCCTGCGATCATTTCCGGGTCGCGCTGGTGCATGTGCTCAAGGTGCGCGGCTCCGGTCCGCGCGAGGTCGGCGCGATGATGGGGGTTACGCCGAGAGGGCACTATTTCGGCACGATCGGCGGCGGGGCACTGGAATACCGCGCGATCCGCGAGGCGCTCGCCGCGCTCGACGAGCTTGGCCGGACCGGCAAGCCGAAATCGCGCGTCTTCGACTGGGCGCTGGGTCCCGAACTCGGGCAGTGTTGCGGCGGGCATGTCCGCATCGCCATCGTGCCCTTCAGCCTCGACCAGGTGGCGCTCATCGACGCCTATTTCCAGGATGCGATCAGCAGCGACAGCCGCCAGCCGCTCCTGCTGTTCGGGGCCGGGCATGTAGGCCGCGCCGTCACCCAGGCGCTGGCGCCGCTCGCCTTCCGCGTCACCTGGGTCGACTCGCGCGAGGAAGCCTTTCCTGAGCGCGCGCCGCAGAATGTCGAGCCGCGGTTGCGCGCGGACCCCGTGGCGGAGATCGAGCTGGCCCCGCCCGGCGCCTTCATCCTGATCATGACCCATGATCACGGGCTCGATCTGGCGCTGACGACGGCCGCGCTCAGGCGCGACGATCTGCCCTTCGTGGGCCTGATCGGTTCGGCCACCAAGCGCGGGCGCTTCGAGCGCCGGCTGCGCGAGGCCGGTTTCGCCGAAGCGCGGATCGCGTCGCTCACCTGCCCGATCGGTCTGCCGTCCATCAGGGGCAAGGAACCGGCGGTGATCGCGGCGAGCGTGGCGGCGCAGCTTGTGCAAGTGTCCGAGGCGCATCCCTACTGTCCGCCCCGGTCCGACAGAGCCGACGAGCCGATCGCGTGGCCAACGCGCCGACCGCTGCACGAGGACGAATAGTTCACATCTGAACTTGCTGGCGGGCGCAGCTGCGGCCATGGTGGCTGCGACAACACAGCCATGCCCGGGACACGCCCATGTCAGCCGCCCTCTACGCCGCCGCCGATGGCGTCGCCACCATCACGCTCAACCGGCCGGACAAGCTGAACGCGTTCTCCGCCGCCATGTTCGCCGCGATCCGCGAGGGGCTGGATGCGGCCGAGGCCGACGAGAGCGTGCGCGTGGTGGTGTTCACCGGGGCGGGGCGCGCCTTTTCATCCGGTCAGGACCTGAGCGAGAGCCTGCCGCGCGACGCAGCCGGCAAGCTCGATCTCGGCCCGCCGCTGGCGCGCGACTACAACCCGCTGGCGCTGAGATTGATCGATTATCCCAAGGTCACCGTGGCGGCGATCAACGGGCCGGCGGTCGGCGCGGCCGCCAATCTGGTTCTGGCCTGCGACATCGCCGTGGCGGCGCGGTCGGCCTATGTCCAGCAGGCCTTCGCCAGGATCGCGCTGTTGCCGGATGCCGGCGGCACCTGGCTCTTGCCGCGCGTGGTCGGGATGAAGCGGGCGCTGGCCATGGCCCTCACGGCCGATCGCATCAGCGCCGAGGAGGGCGAGCGCATCGGTCTGATCTACAAGGTTTTCGATGATGAAAGCTTCGCAGGCGACGTCGCCGACTTCGTGAAGCCCTTCGCCTCCGGCCCCGCCATCGCCTACCGCCTGATCAAGCAGGCCTTCGCGAAGGCGCAAGCCAACGAGTTCGCGGCCCAGCTGGCGCTGGAGGCGGAACTCCAGACCATCGCCGGCAAGACGGCCGATTTCGAGGAGGCCCTCGCCGCCTTCGCCCAGAAACGGGCGCCGGCGTTCACGGGGCGGTGAGGAGCCTCACCGCTTCAATCGCGCCATCAGGCTGGAGGTGTCCCAGCGCCCGCCGCCCATGGCCTGGACCTCGGCGTAGAACTGGTCGACGAGACCCGTCACGGGCAGGCTCGCGCCGTTGCGGCGGGCCTCGGCCAGCACGATGCCGAGGTCCTTGCGCATCCAGTCGACCGCGAAGCCAAAATCGTACTTGCCGGCATTCATGGTCTTGTGGCGGTTCTCCATCTGCCAGGAGCCGGCCGCGCCCTTGGAGATCACCTCGACCACCGCCTCGATGTCGAGCCCGGCCCTCTGGCCGAAGTTGAGGCCCTCGGCGAGACCCTGCACCAGCCCGGCGATGCAGATCTGGTTGACCATCTTGGTGAGCTGCCCCGCGCCGGCGGGGCCGAGCAGGCGGCACATGCGGGCGTAAGCCGCAATCACCGGCTCGGCCCGGGCGAAGGGTTCGGCCGCGCCGCCGCACATCACCGTCAGCACGCCGTTCTCGGCCCCGGCCTGACCGCCGGAGACGGGCGCGTCGATGAAATGGAAGCCCCCCGCCGACGCGGCCGCGTCGAGTTCGCGCGCGACATCGGCCGAAGCGGTGGTGTGGTCCACGAAGATCGTGTCCCGGCCCATGGCCGCGAAGGCACCATCGGCGCCGGTGGTTACGGCGCGCAGATCATCGTCGTTGCCGACGCAGGCGAAGACGATGTCCTGCCCCTTGGCGGCCTCGGCCGGGGTGGGAGCGGATCGTCCGCCGAATTTCGCCACCCAGGCCTCCGCCTTCGCAGCGGTGCGGTTGTAGACGGTGACCTCGTGGCCGCCCCTGACCTTGAGATGCCCCGCCATCGGAAAGCCCATCACACCGAGACCGAGAAAGGCTACCCTTGCCATGTCGTTCGTTCCCTCAGGCGAGTCTGTTGCTGCCAGAAGTGGGCCGGAACGCCGCCCCGGTCAATTGTCGTCCCCGCTTTTCGCCAGCCGGACCCCATGCCCCGTGGCAACCTTGATGCGGCGCAAGGAAACAGCCGCCGCGCTGCGGGATAAACGCTCGCCGATCAGGCCGACGAGGATCGGCACGCCATCCATATCGAAAACGGGATCCAACCATGATGACTGTGAAACCCTTGGCTGCGCTGGCCGCTTTCGCCACCGTGGCCTCGCTTGCGCTTGTCGGTCACGCCTTCGCGCAGCAGCCAGGTCGCGGACAACCCGGTCAGGGGCCGGTTGCCCTGCACTGCAACGAAGACATTTCGAAGTTCTGTCCCGACACGCAGCATGGCGGTCAGGGCACGCGGGCCTGCCTCGAGCGGAACCGGGCCCAGTTGTCGGCGGCCTGCGCGAAGGAGCTGAGCGAGACGGGGCCGGGCCAGGGTCAGGGACAGGGC
>CAZDUL010000150.1:0-6328 GCA_964508635.1 uncultured Allobosea sp.
CCTGCGACTCACAGCGAGAGCGCGCGGCTAGCCGCTCGCGGGTGCGGCCTCGTGTGCTGGCAGTTCAGCAGAATCGATGTTTTTTTTTTTTCAAGAAGAAGCCGGCATACGAGGTCTAGTACGGTCTCGTGGGCTCGGCAAGTCGCTGTTCTTCGAGATGCGCTACGATGAGCAGGGCCGCGAGAACCCGGACTTCGTGCTCAACAAGCCGGCCTACCGCAACAGCGAGATCCTGATCGCGGGCGACAATTTCGGCTGCGGCTCCAGCCGCGAACATGCGCCGTGGGCGCTGCTCGATTTCGGCATCCGCTGCGTGATCTCCACCAGCTTCGCCGACATCTTCTACAACAACTGCTGCAAGAACGGCATCCTGCCGATCGTTGTCAGCCAGTCGGATCTCGACAAGCTGTTCGACGATGCGGAGCGCGGCTCCAACGCCACGCTGACGGTCGATCTCGAAAGCCAGACGATCAAGGGCCCGGATGGCGGCACGATCCGCTTCGACATCGATCCGTTCCGCAAGCACTGCCTGCTCAACGGTCTCGACGATATCGGCCTGACGCTCCAGAAGGCCCCTGCCATCGACGCCTACGAAGCGAAGCTCGCAGCCCGTGCCTGGTCCTGAACGGGCGGCTGGCGCCACGCGAGCGGCCTTCATCTCTCCTTAACCCTGTGGCACGCCAAGTGATGGGAACGACCCCGCTTCGGAGCGCGCCATGACGCCGAGACCGCTCGCCGCCGCCGGCCTCGCCGGCCTCATTCTCGCAGGTCTGAATGACACGGCCAGCGCCGACTTCGCAGCCTGCGTCGCTGGCCTGAGATCTGCCGCGCTGTCCCAAGGGGTGTCCGGCGCCGTGTTCGACCGTGCCATGGCCGGCGTCACGCCCGATCCGAAGGTGATCGAGGCGATGCAGAACCAGCCGGAATTCCGCATCCCGATCTGGGACTATCTCGGCGCGCTGGTGGATGAGGAGCGCGTGGCGCAAGGCCGGCAGATGCTGCGCCAGCACGCGGCAACCCTGGCCGCCGCGGAGGCGCGCTTCGGTGTCCCGAAGGAGACCATCGTCGCAGTCTGGGGCGTGGAGTCGAACTACGGACAGGTGCGCGGCCGCTGGTCGTTGCCGCAGGCTCTCTCCACGGCCGCATGCCTCGGGCCGCGCCGGCGCGAGTTCTTCCAGGGCGAACTGATCGCCACGATGAAGATCATCCAGCGCGGCGATCTGCGTCAGGACCAGCTGATGGGCTCGTGGGCGGGCGCCTTCGGGCACACGCAGTTCATCCCGACCACCTATCTGCGCCTCGCCGTCGATGGCGACGGCGACGGGCGGCGCGATCTCGTCGATTCGATCCCCGACGCTCTGCATTCCACCGCCCATTTCATGGCCCGCGCCGGATGGCAGACAGGCGCGACCTGGGGCTATGAGGTGCAGGTGCCAGCGGGCTATTCGGGCCCGGTCGGGCGGACGGCGCGCGCGCCGGTGGAGACCTGGGCAGCGCGCGGCATCCGCCGCGTCGGGGGCGGCGCGCTCACCGGAACCGGCAATGCCGGCCTCGTCTATCCCAACCGCGGCGGTCCGGCCTGGCTGGTGTTCAGGAACTACGACGCCGCCTTCTCCTACAACGGCGCCGATTCCTACGCGCTTGCCATCTCGATCCTGTCGGACAGATTGCGGGGGCGGCCGGGCGTGCAGCAGCCCTGGCCGACGGACGACCCGCCCACCTCGCGGGAAGAACGGCGCGAGCTGCAGCGCCTCCTGATGGCGCGCGGACACGACATCGGCGAGCCGACCGGCGCTGTCGGCCCCCTCACCCGCGCGGCCATCCAGGCCGAGGAGCGCCGTCTCGGCCTGCCGCAGACCGGACGCGCCGGCGGCAAGATCCTCGAGGCGTTGCGGGCGGGCCGATGAACAGACGGCTGATCTCCACCGGCTCACCCTTCGAAGCCGCATTCGGCTATTCCCGCGCAGTGGTGGACGGCGACTATGTCTTTGTGTCCGGGACGACCGGCTATGACTATAAACGGATGACGATGCCGGAAGGCGCCGACGAGCAGGCACGCAACATCTTCAACACCATTGCGGTTGTCCTTGCGGATGCCGGAAGCGGCATGGCGTCCATTGTCCGCGCCCAGTATTTCGTGACCGATCCGGCCTACTGTGAGCCGGTGCTCAAGGTCTGTGGCGAGGTGCTCGGACAGGTTCGCCCTGCCGCAGGAATCTATATCGTCTCCGGGTTGTTGAAGCCGGAGATGAAGGTCGAAATCGAAGTCACCGCACGCATCACGCAAGCGTGAGCGGATACGCCTTTGCGGCGAACCGTCGCGGGCCTAGCTTGGCTCCATTCGTCTCGGGAGGACGGCCATGCCGCCGATCACGCAGGACATCATCGCGCTCTACGACCGGTTCACCCATGGCGCGATGGACCGTCGCGCCTTCATGGAACGCCTCACGGCGCTCGCCGGCGGCGCTGCCGCCGCAGCCGCGCTGCTTCCGATGCTCCAGAACGACTACGCGCTGGCGCAAACAGTCGCCGAGAACGATCCGCGCCTGATCGCGTCGACCTTCCCGTACGAGATCGGCGACGCGATCATGAACGGCTATCTCGTCGCTCCGGCGGCGGAGGGCCGCCGGCCCGGTGTCGTTGTCATCCATGAAAATCGCGGCCTCAACCCGCATATCCGCGACGTCACACGCCGTTTCGCGCTGGAGGGTTTCATCGCGCTCGGCATCGACGTGCTGTCGCCGGAGGGTGGCACGCCGGCCAATGAGGATGAGGCGCGCGACATGATCGGAAAGTTACCGGCCGATCGCGCCGCGGCGCGTCTGGCGGCGGGCGTCACGGCACTGTCGCGCGTGCAGGGCTCGACGGGCAGGATCGGCACGGTTGGCTATTGCTGGGGCGGCGGCATGGTCAACCGCATCGCCGCGCTCAACCCGCCGGGGCTGGCGGCGGGTGTCGCCTACTACGGTTCGCAGATCCCGGCCGATCAGGTTGCGCGCATCCGGACGCCGCTCATGCTGCATTATGCCAGCCTCGACGAGCGCATCAACGCCGGCATCGGTGCCTACAGGGCCGCGCTCGAGGCCAATGGCAAGGTGTTCGAGATCCACATGTACGAGGGCGTCAACCACGCCTTCAACAACGATACCAACCCGGCCCGCTACAATGCCGAGGCCGCGACGCTCGCCTTCGCGCGCACGGTGGCGTTCCTGCGCAAGCATCTGGTGTGACGCTCCCGCATCGTGCGCTCATCCGCCCCGGCGTCGGAACAGCGCCCCGATCCAGCGCGCGAGGCCACGCCGCGCATCGGCCGCAGCTTCCGCGCTGGTGAGCGGCAGCTTGCCCTCCCGATACAGCTCGGCTGCGCGCGAGGTCTCCAGCGACAGCTCCGCAAGGCCATTCCCGGCGCGTTGCGACCGCGCCGTTGCGCCATGTCCGGGCGATGGGGTGGTGCCGCCGCCACCCATCAGTTCAGGCTCGCGCAGAACCGCTGGATACGCTGGCAGGCTTCCTCCAGCTTCTGGTCGGAGGTGGCGTAGGAGATGCGGAAATTGGGGCCGAGGCCGAAGGCGGAGCCGTGAACAGCGGCCACGGCTTCCGTTTCCAGCAACGCCGTCACGAAATCCTCGTCGGTCCTGAGCACCTTGCCCTCGGGTGTCGTCTTGCCGATCAATCCCGCGACCGACGGATAGACGTAGAAAGCGCCCTCGGGTGTGGGGCAGCGCAGGCCCTTGGCCTGGTTCAGCATCGACACGACGAGATCGCGCCGGCGCTGGAAGGCTGCCTTGAACACGGGCAGATGCGCCTGCGTGCCGTCGAGTGCCTCGACAGCAGCCCACTGGCTGATCGCGCTCGTGCCGGATGTCTGCTGACCCTGCACCATGTCCATGGCGTTGATGAGATGCTTCGGCCCGGCCGCATAGCCGATGCGCCAGCCCGTCATGGCATAGGCCTTGGACACGCCGTTCATGGTCAGCGTGCGGTCATACAGGTTCGGCTCGACCTCGGCCGGCGTGCAGAACTTGAAGTCGCCGTAAGTGAGATGCTCATACATGTCGTCGGTGAGCACCCAGACATGCGGGTGGCGCATCAGCACGTCGGTGAGTGCCTTCATCTCGTCCCAGGTGTAGGCCGCGCCCGACGGGTTGGACGGCGAGTTCAGGATCACCCACTTGGTCCTCGGCGTGATCGCCTTTTCCAGAGCCGCCGGCTGGAGCTTGAAGTTCGTCTCGATGCCGGCCTCGACGAAAACGGGCGTGCCGCCGCACAGCGACACCATCTCGGGATAGCTCACCCAGTAGGGCGCCACGCAGATGACCTCGTCGCCGGGGTTGAGCGTCGCAAGCAGCGCATTGTAGATGACGTGCTTGCCGCCGGTGCCGACGATCGTCTGGCTCCAGTGATAGTCGAGATTGTTCTCGCGCTTGAACTTGCGGGCCACCGCTTCGCGCAGCGGCTGGATGCCGGAGACGGGCGTGTACTTGGTCTCGCCGCGACGGATGGCGGCGATGGCCGCTTCCTTGATGTTGTCGGGGGTGTCGAAATCCGGCTCGCCGACCGACAGCGAGATGACGTCCCGACCCGCCGCTTTCAGATCCCGCGCCGTCTGCGTGATGACGATGGTCGCGGAAGGCTTCACGCGGTTCAACGCGTCAGCGAGAAAGGCCATGGCTTCAGGGCTCCGGTTGCGAACGCCCGTCCCTTAGTCGGCGCAGGCTGAAGGGGCAAGCACGAGCGGCATCCGAACGAGGACAGGGACACGGTGTGGGCGAACCGGCAGGGGCTTGCGCTGCGGCCGGCCGGCGCATCAGGCACCCTCCATGGCCCGCCTCAACCGGACGATCTCGCTGGATTCGTCGATCGCCACATCGGCATAGGTCACGATGTCGCCGGCGGCCACGTCCCGGGTCAGGCGCACGCCATGCGCGAGGCCGATCGGCAGCGCGCCGACAGCCCGGGAGCGCGCGGCGGTCGTGGCCTTGCCGTAGACGGTCCAGCCGCCCTCGCCGTCCAGCGTTTCGCCGGCCCTGAGCGCCCGCTTGGCAGTCGCCGCCACGTCGCCGCGCCAGGCCCGCGTCGAGCCGGTCGGCTCGTTGCGCAGTGCTGCGTTGAGCACCGAGATCGACAACTCCAGGCCTATCAGATGGAACGGCTTGTACATCGCAGCGTAGAAGCCGGTGGAATCGGTCGGCAGGCCGTATTGCCGGAAGCAGGCGGCGGCATAAGCGTTTGGCGCCTTCAGGACGACATAGACGCCCCAGCGCAGGTCGCGGAACACGGGCCGCCCGTCCCGCTCCAGCGAGGAAACCACCTCCGCCATGCCCTCGCGTGCGAGCACGCCACCGCGTTCGCGCGGTCGCAGCACATGGGCGAGATCGTCAACGCCGCAGGGCGGGAAGGCGAGGCCATCCTCCGGCACGTCCAGCCCGCAGGCATTGGCGATGGCCGCCATCTCGATGGCGGACTTGGTGCCGTCGAGAAACGAGTTGAACATCTGCGGGTTCATGCCCGCCTCGCGCGCCGCCTCGGGCGTGAGCCCATAGTGGCCCCAGACATCGTCGGGCGTGACCTGATGATAGGCCGGAAGATACTTGGTTCCCTTTCCGGCGGCCGCGACCGTGAAACCCGCCGACCGCGCCCAGTCGACCATCTCGGCAACCAGCGCCGGCTGGTCGCCATAGGCCATCGAATAGACCACGCCGGCGGCGCGGGCCCTTTCAGCAAGCACGGGGCCGACCAGCACATCCGCCTCGACATTGACCATGACCACATGCCGGCCCGCCGCAATGGCAGCCAGCGCATGGCGCGCCCCTGCGGCCGGGTGGCCGGTCGCCTCGATGACGACCTCGACGCCGTCCGCTGCTGCGGCGGCGGCGCCGTCCGTGACGAAGCGCGTGGCGGCGATCCGTGCGTCATCCCAGCCGACCGTCCGGCAGGCGCTGCGCGCGCGGTCGGCGTCGAGATCGGCGATCACCGCAACCTCGAGCCCCGATATCGTGGGAACCTGCGCCAGGAACATCGAACCGAACTTGCCCGCGCCGATGAGCGCGCAGCGAACCGGGCGGCCGGCGTCCCGGCGGACCGCGAGAAGGGATTGCAGGTTCATCCGTCGGCCGTCACTCGGTCGGGGCGATGCCGGCCGCCGCGATCACGTCGCGCAGGCTCCGGATTTCGGCCGCATGATAGGGGCGGAAAGCAGCCGGGTCGCGCGCCTTGAGCGTGAAGCCGGTGCGCAGGATGGCCTCGCGCGGGCCCGGCGAGTCGATGATGGCGAGAATCTCCCGCGACAGCCGCTCCAGCGCAGGAGCGGGCGTGGCGGCCGGCGCGG
>CAZDUL010000151.1:0-47254 GCA_964508635.1 uncultured Allobosea sp.
CCGCCTGACGCAGGCCGGCAATCGCGCCGCGTGCGGCCGTTGCGGCATCGGCGAGACGCGGCAGTGCGGTGCAAGGCCGGCCGGCAGCCAGTTCGGCCTCGACCGCCTCGGCGATCTCCGCCACCTGCCAGGCGCCGACGGCGCGTGCCGCGCCTTTCAGCGTATGGGCGGCGTCGCGCCCCTGCGCCGCAGAACCGGTCCGGATCAGGCCGAGCAGTCGCTCGCACTGCTCGGCGAACAGGGCGAGCAACTCCTGTTCGAGCTCCCGGTCGCCGCCGGACTGCCGGGCGAGATGCACCAGATCGAGGATCGGGCGCGACGCGGCCTGTCGAAGGTCGGTGTCAGACGGATCGACGTTAGACATGGCTTGCCCCGTTCAGCGGCCGACGGCCCGGCCACGGTTAAGCCTGTCGCCGCATGGTCAAAAAGCCGTTAACGACGTTTTCGAATGGCCCCGTTTCCGCTGTTCCTTTGGGCGGGCGCGTCGTTTACCTTTCAGCATGGTAAATGCGGGCGGGCGACCTCACCGTCCCGCATGGCGTGGCGTGAGAAGGCGGATATCATGGCCAAGGAAAAGAAGCTGAAGGACCCCACGGAGGCGGCCCTCTCGGCCATCGAGGAAGCCCTGAAGTTCGACAATCTGGACGTCGAGAAGGGAGCCGGAGCAGCCGACAGCGAGGGCCCGCGCCTTCCCTCCGTCCATGACGGCGGCCCCAGCCCGCTGGAGCCGCCGCGCCGGACGGCATCGACCGCGCCCCCTCGTGGCGAGGCTGCCCGAACGGAACCCGCCCGCGAACCGGCTCCACCTCTCCCGCCGCCCAGCGCGGTTCTGGCGCCCGATACCAGTCGCGTCGCCAATGACGATCGCCGCAACATGGGCGAACTGACGCAGGCGCTGTCCGCGCGCGCGTCGCGCCGGCCTTATCTCTGGGCCGCTCTGGCGAGCCTCGGCTGGACCGGGGCCATCGCCGCGACGCTGCACGCACAGCATGGCGGCATCGAACCGGCCATCGCGGCCGTGATGGCCTTCAACCCCGGGCAGTGGGCCACGCTCGTCGCGGTGACGGTTCTGCCGGTGCTGCTGATGTTTGCCATCGCCGGGCTTGCCATTCGCGCCACCGAGATGCGTATGGCGTCGCGCGCCATGACCAATGTGGCGCTGCGACTGGCGGAGCCGGAGACATTCGCGACCGAGACGGTCGTGTCGCTCTCGCAGGCTATCCGCCGCGAGGTGGCAGCGATGGGCGACGGCGTCGAGCGCGCGGTGGCCCGCGCCGGCGAACTGGAGACCATCGTGCGCTCGGAGATCTCGACGCTCGAGCGCGCCTATGCCGACAACGAGACGCGCCTGCGCGCGCTCATCGACGAACTGATCACCCAGCGCGAGGCGATCACGCTCAATGCCGAGCGTGTCCGCGGGGCCATCAGCGGCGCCCATGAAAATCTCATCCGCGACCTCGACGGCGCCAGCCGCAACATCAGCGAAGCCGTCAACAGCGCGGGCGACCGCGTCGTCATCGCCCTGACGCAGAAGGGCGAGGACGTGACCACGGCGCTGGCGCGGGCCGGCAACCGCATGGTCGACGAAATCTCCACACGCGGTTCCGATCTGGTGGAGCGTTTGCAGATCACCTCGGGGGAGGTGGCCGAGCGCCTTGCGCGGGCGAGCGAGACCGTCGCAGGCACGCTGGACGAACGCTCCAGCGCGATCGCCCATCGGCTCGAGACGGCCAGCAGCAGCATGGCCGATACGCTGCAGACGCGCGCCGAGGACATCGCGCAGCGTCTCGAACAGACCAGCCTGACGGTGGCCAGCGCGCTCGACGCGCGCTCCGGCGAGGTCGCGGAGCGGCTTGATCAGGTCAGCCGCGATGTCACCCGGCAGCTCGACGAGAAGTCGATGCAGATCACGGCGGCGCTCGAGCGCACCGGAGGCGTCCTGACGGAAGGGCTGACCAACGGCGCCCGGGAGGTCAACCGCATGTTGGCCGAAACCGGCCGCGCGGTGGCCCAGAACATCGCCGAACGCGCCAATGAGGTGAACGCCACGCTGGCCGGGACCGGCGAGAAGCTGGCCGAAGAGATCACCATTCGCGGCGAAGGCGTGGTCGCCCGGTTCAGCGAAAGCGGCGAGGCGATCGCGGCAACCATCGCGGGTCAGGCCGAAAGCGTTCTGAACCGGCTCACCAGCGCAGGCGACGAGATCGGCGAGAAGCTCTCGGGCCAGAGCGAGGCCGTTCTCTCCCGCTTCAAGGACGGCGCGATCGCATTCGAGCAATCGCTCTCGCAGCGTGGCGAGGATGTGGTCCAGCGCCTGACGACGACGGGCGAGGCGCTGACCAGCGCGCTCGGCGAACAGGGCAATGCGGTGGCCGCGCGCTTCGAGAACGCCGCATCTGGCCTGTCGACCCTTCTCGAGGAGCGCGGCAGCGCCATCACCCGCGCGCTGGCCGATACCAGCGAGAACATCCGGACGACCCTCGCGGTGAACGGCAAGGCCCTCACCGACGATCTCGCTTCCCGGACGCTCGCGCTGGGCGAGGCGCTGCAGCGGCGCACCGAGGAGGCGCAGATGCTGATGGCAGCTGCGACCGCCGAGATGCAGCGCAAACTGGCGAAGGAAAGCGAATCCGCGCGCGGGCTTCTCACCACCACCGGCAAGGACATCGTCGTCGCACTGGCCTCGCAGGGGGCTCGCGTCAACGAGGCCCTGGCCGCCAACGGTTCGTCGATCCTGCAGATGGTCGAGACGCGCGGACGTGATCTCGAAAACGCGTTGGCCAGCCGACTGGCATCCTTCGAGGACGTCATCGTCAACCGCGGCGGCGAGATCTCGACCCGTCTGGCGAACGACAGCGCGCGCTTCACGCAGGAGATGACCGCGCGCCTGGCGCAGATGGAGACCCTGCTGATCACCGAGGGCGATCAGCTTGTCGAGCGGTTGACCCAGCGCACCGACGCGGCCGCCACGAATCTGGTGGCGCGCACCAACGAAGCGGCGATCGCGATGGAGACGCAGATCAAGGCCTTCGAGGACCGGTCCGCCGCCAAGAGCGCCGAGATCGCCAACTCGCTCGACAGCCTGATCACGCGCATCGACACCAGCCTCGGCGGACGGGCGCAGGCGCTCAACAAGGCGCTGGTGGACCGCACGATCGAGATCGCGCGGGTTCTCGCGGAAGGCGGCCGGGAGGTGACGCAGGCGCTCGCGGCCAAGGCCGACGAGATCGGCGCCATCGTCACACGCAAGAGCGAGGCGCTGACAAACACGCTGACCGAAAAGGCCGACGCCATCAACGAGACGCTTGGCGGGCGGGCGCTTCAGATCGCAGACACGCTCGACCAGCGAGTCGCACGTTTCGAGGAACGCGTGGTCAACCGGCTCGATACGGTATCCGGCACGCTGGACGAGCGCGGCCGCATCATCGCCGAGACCCTGCAGAGCAAGGCAGACCTGATCTCGGCCACGCTCGGCGCGCGGGCCGACGAACTGCGCGAGATCTTCGACAACAACGGTCAGGGCGTTGTCGCGGCGCTGGCGCTGCGCGGTGAAGCCATCGCGGCTGACGTGGCCTCGATCGGCCAGACTGTGGTCAGCACGCTGGAAAGCCGCGGCAGCTCGATCGTGGACGGGCTGCGCGAGCGCGGAATGGAGCTGACACGTGCGGTGAGCGAGGCGCAGGACATGCTGTCCCGCTCGCTCGACGAGCGCGGTGCGGCGATGCTGACCGACCTTGCAGCCCGCGCCAGTGCCCTGACGCAGGCGGTGGAACAGGCGGAAGCCTCGCTGAAGACCACCGTGGAGAACGCGGCGGGCTCCGCGATCCAGACCCTCGTCACCACCAGCGACCGCATCCGCAGCGAGATGAGCGGCACGCTGGAGCGGCTGGCCGAGGCCAACCGCCTGATCCAGCAGATCGTCGCCTCGGCCAACAGCAACCTCGGCGGGGTCGAGAGCGGCCTGCGCGAGCGCATCAAGGAGCTCGAAGGCATTCTGGACGCAGTGTCCGACGAGACGCGGCGGGCCAGCCTCCAGGTTGGCCAGCAGGTGGAAACCCTCAAGAGCGTCTCGACCGGTGCGCTGCACGAGGCGACGACGCTGGCGCTGCGGCTCAACGACCAGGGCCGCATGCTGTCCGAGACGACCCAGGCCAACGTCTTGGCGCTGGCGGAGGCCGCAAGCCGGCTCGAGGCGGTGGAGGCCCGTGTCGGCGCCGCCCTCGCCGACCGGCGCGACGCGCTCGAGGAATTGCTCCAGACCATCGCGGCCCGCACCGAGGACGTCGAGTCGATCACCCGCTCGTTCAAGGGCCTCGTGGAGGACTCGTTGAAGGCGGCCGAGCAACGCGCGCGCCAGATCGGCGCGGTGCTGGCGGACAGCGCCGAGGCGACGACCCATGCGATCACCGAGCATTTCGAGACGGTGCGCAGCAGCACCGGCAAGGAGCGCGAACGCACGGCGGCCGCGCTGCGCGCCGCGTTCGAGACGGTCTCGGCCGATCTCAGCGGAGGGCTGGCTGCCACGACGGAGCGGTTCCAGCAGGCCGTGGCCGAGCTGCGTGCCATGAATGCGGAGATCCAGCGCGAGCTGGAGGCCACCCGCGCCGAACTGAAGCGCGGCGTGCTCGACATGCCGCGCGAGACGCAGGAGACGACGGCGGCCATGCGCCGCGTGGTGGGCGACCAGATCAAGGCCCTGAACGAACTGGCCGATATCGTCGCCCGGTCGGGCCGTTCGCTCGATGTCGCGATGCCCCAGCCGGCCGCAACCCCGGCGACGGGAACGGCGGCGCGTCAACCGCGGGCACCGGAGCCGCCGCCGGTGTCGGCTTTCCCGGCGCAGCCGACCATCGCACAGCCGGCTCCGCCGCCGCCCCGCAGCTCCGCCCAGCCGTCGAGGCCGCCCGCCCGCGAGCCTGTGCTCCGCGACGAGCCGCTGCGGCCGTCCATCGATCCCGCCCCGACGGCCGGGCAGCCCCGCGGCTGGTTGTCAGACCTGCTGACCCGGGCAAGCCGCGACGAGCGTCCGCAGACCCCGCCGACGCCGACACTCGAGAAACTCGACTCCCTGTCGGTCGACATTGCCCGCATGATCGATCACGACGCCGCAGTCGAGCTGTGGGAGCGCTACCGGAGCGGAGAGCGCAACGTGTTCACGCGCCGGCTCTATACGCTGCAGGGACAACAGACCTTCGAGGAAATCCGCCGCCGCTATCGCCGCGACGAGGAATTCCGCGAGACCGTCGATCGCTACATCGAGGAGTTCGAGCGCCTGCTCGATGACGCCAGCGACGGCGGGCGCAATGCCGCAACCGCCAACACCTACCTCACATCCGAGACCGGAAAGGTCTACACCATGCTGGCCCACGCCAGCGGACGGTTCGGGTAGTATTCGGTCGTGTCCGCGCGGGCGCGCCGCGCATTCAGGGACGCGCCTGAACCGCCTCAGGCGCGACCCGCCCAGCGCACGATCTCGCGCATGACCTGCGCCATGGCCGCATCGAGAGCCGGCGCAGCGGCCGCAGCCGAGATGCCGACAACCGGAACCTCCGCGCTGAAGGCCCGGGCCGCGTCGACACGCCCGGTCCGGTCGCTGATCAGCCGGGCCGTCACCTCGACCACAGCGACAGATCGCGTCGCCTCGATGCCGAAGCTGCGAATGTCGACACGGAGCGTCACATCCGGCACGACCCGATCGCCCGGGCGGCCGACCCGACCGAGCCGCGAGGCGTTCTCGAAAGCCTGGATCAGACGGACCTGAAACAATCGGGGGAGCCGATCCGACCATTGTCCATCGGGCAGATAGGAAAGCGTCGCCCCCTCTCGCACCAAGATGCGGTCCGTATCGAGGGCCTGCACGGTGGTGGGCTCATTGACGACCAGCTGCCCGCGACCGCCGCCGACCCGGCCGAGATCGGCCGGCGCCGTGAGATCGTAGGTCGTGCGCTGCGGCTGCGATCCGCAAGCCGTCACGAGCAGAGCCAGCGAGGCCAGAGCGACAAGGCGGGAGTTCACAACAGGCAAACGCGGCAGGAGAACAGGGAGAAGGGCATGCGCATGATCCGAGTCAGCGCCGGCCATTGTAGTCGGGGATCGCCTGTCGGCCACCAAAAATCAGCTGCTGGGGATTTCGGTCGAAATTGCGCAACGTGCGGTTGACATCGGAGAGCGTGCGGCGGCCATCGCTGATGAGCGCTTCCAGCTCGCGAAGGCCCGGCCCGGTGAAGCGGCTGAGGCCGCTGGTGATCTCGGCGGTGCGCCGGTCAAGGTTTTCGGCCAGCACCCGGATCGAACGGGCGGCGGCTCCGACATCGGCGAGCGCACCCTGCCCTTCCCCGCCCGCGGCCGAGCCGAGGAAGCCCTGCGCGGCCTTCAGCACGCCATCGAGCTGATCGGCGGTGCCGTTCAGCTTCTCGATCAGGCTGGCGGCCGATTGCAGCGTGCGCGTGACATCGCCGGAGCCTCCAGCCAGAGCGCCCGTGAAGGTCTCGAGATTGGCGAGGCTGCGGTTGACGCGTTCGACGTCGAGCTGGTTCACGACCCGGCTGACATCGCGGCCGAGGGCCTCGAGCTGTGCGGCCAGCGGGCCGATACGCTCGGCCGCGCTGCTGATGCTGGCGAGGCTGCGGGCGACGCCGTCGGCGTTGTCGCCCAGGGCGGCGGCGAAGCGCTCGACATTGCGCACGGTCGAGCCGATGGCCTGCTCGTTGTCGCCGACCAGCCGGTAGAGCCGCTCGAAAAGCTGGTCCGTGCGGTTGGCGACGTTGCGCACCGTCTCGATCAGGTCCTGGACCTCGGAGCGCTCGGCGATGATGGTGGGCAACGGCTGGCCTGCCTTCGCGACCAGCGGCGGTGCGTCCGGACGGCCGCCGAGCAGTTGCACCGCCACGACGCCGGCCAGGCCCTGCGCCTCGATGCGGGCGCGGGTGTCCTCGCGCACGGGTGTGGTGCGGGCGATGTCGACGATGGCGTAGATGAAGCGCGGGTCGTCCGGAAAGAGCTGCATGTCGGTCACCTCGCCGACGCGCAGGCCGTTGAACAGCACGCTCGACCCGCGCGTCAGACCGGTAACGGAGCCCGAAAAGACGATGCGCAGCGGCTGCCGGTCCATGCCGCTGCCGAACCCCGAGAACCACGACACGAACAGGAACCCGGCGCCGATGACGGCGAGGGTGAACAGCCCGACCAGGGCATAGTTGGCCCGCGTCTCCATCGACGTGTCGCCTTATCCTTTCTGCCGGGCCAGCGCCCGTTCGCCCCGAAAATACGACTTCACCCACGGATGGGATGATTGCTGCATATCCTTCAGCGACCCGACAGCCACGACCTTCTTGTCTGCCAGAGCCGCGATTCTGTCGCAGGCCGAGGCAAGGCTGTCCAGATCGTGGGTGACCATGAACACCGTCAACCCCAAGGTGTGCTGCAAGGTCCGGATCAGGTCGTCGAAATCGGCCGCGCCAATCGGATCGAGCCCCGAGGTCGGCTCGTCGAGAAAAAGGATATCGGGATCGAGCGCCAGCGCGCGGGCGAGCGCGGCACGCTTGATCATGCCGCCCGAGAGCTCCGAGGGGAACTTCTCGGCGGTATCGGGCCGCAACCCGACCATCGCGATCTTCAGGGCAGCGAGTTGGTCCATCAGCGCCGGCGAAAGGTCGAGATACTCGCGCATCGGAACCTGAATATTCTGCGCGACGGTCAGCGACGAGAACAGCGCGCCGTGCTGGAACATCACGCCCCAGCGGCGTTCGAGCCGCCGGCGCTCGGCTTCGCCGAGGCTGCCGAGCTCGCGCCCCAGCACCTCGATCGAGCCGGCGCGCTTCGGAATCAGGCCGAGGATCGTGCGGGTCAGCACCGACTTTCCTGTTCCGGAGCCGCCGACAAAGCCCAGGATCTCGCCGCGCATGACGTCGAGATCGAGATGCTCGAGAATGATCTTTTCGCCGAAGCCGACCGTGAGGTCGCGCACGCGGATGATCGGATCATCGCCGTCGGGCTCCGGGCCAGTCAGCATGCTTCGCCCCTCTCAGAACCGGATCGAGGCGAAGAACATGGCGAAGAGCCCGTCGACAACGATCACCATGAAGATCGCCTTCACCACGGAAGCCGTGACCTGCCGCCCCAGCGACTCCGCCGAGCCCTTGACGTTGAGGCCCTCCATGCAGGCGATGGCGCCGATGACGATGGCCATGAACGGCGCCTTGATCAGACCGACTGCAAAATGGCGGTAGGTGATCACGCTCTGCAGCCGCGTGACATAGGTTTCGGGCGCGATTCCTCCGTAGAGCCAGGCCACGAGCCCCGCGCCGAAGAGCCCGGCCATGGCAGCCAGGAAGGTGAGGATCGGCAGCCCGATGATGAGCGCGAGCATCCGCGGCGCGACAAGAACGTCGATCGGGTTCAGGCCCATGACGCGCAGGGCATCGATCTCCTCCCGCATCTTCATCGAGCCGATCTCGGCGGTGAAGGCGGAGCCGGAGCGGCCGGCGATCATGATCGCGGTAAGAAGCAGTGCGAGCTCGCGCAAGGTGATGATGCCGACGAGATCGACGACGAAGGCAGTGGCTCCGAAGCGGCGGAGCTGGAAGATGCCCTGCTGCGCCACGATGCACCCGACAAGGAAGCTGATCAGAAGGATGATCGGCGCGCCGCGAAAGGCGATCAGCTCCAGCTGGTTGACGAGCGAAGCCCAGCGGAACCGCGTCGGGCGTGCGATCGCCTGCCCGATCGAGATCACCACCTCGCCGATGAAGCTGACACCCCTCCCGACATCGCGCCCGGACTCGATGACGGCGCGACCTATATCGGCGAGGATCTCCACGATCCGGGATCGCTCCGGCGGCTGCACGGGCTCGACGCGCCGCCGCACTGCCTCGATGAGCGTCTGATGCGCCGGCGACGCATCCGTGATGGTCGCCAGCACGCCGTCCGAACCGAGGGCATGCACGATGCTGTCGATGATGTGGGCGCCCAGCGTGTCCAGCCGGGCAAGGCCGGAGGCATCGAACACGACCCGGCGCGCATCCGCACAGGCGGCCTGAAGGTCCGCCGCGAGCGTTTCCAGTCGACGCCCGTGATCGAAGGTCCATTCGCCGCTGAGCCGTGCCAGCACGAGGCCGTCGCGCTCCGGTGCGGGCGCGATGGCGAAGGCGGGCGGTGTCAACGTGTCGAGCATGGCTCTTCCGGCTGGACGCCGTCGCGGCAGCGGATCCGCATGCGCCGGGTCCGCCCCTTCAGCGATAACGCGCGGGAAGGCAGAATGTCGAGCGCTGCGCGCCGGAACAACGCGGCGCCGACGCGGCTAGCCCGATCGCAGCCGCGGCCAGAGCAGGGCGACGAGCGCCAGGCCGGCCAGGGCGATGGGCGTCATGGCAAGGAAGGCATGCGCGCCGAACCGGGCAAAGGCCCAGCCCGACAGCACGGTTGCCGCGCCCATCAGGCAGGCGTTGCCGGCCGTCAGCCATCCTTGTGCGGACGCGCGCCGTGCCGGATGGGCCAGCGCCGCAATCAGCGTCATCGTGCCCATCCATTGCAGGCCGAAGCTCAGCGCGTGGGTGGCCTGCAGCGCGAGCAGCGCGCCATAGCTCTCGAGGTAAGGCATCAGCGCGAAGCGCAGCGCCGCCGCCAACGCCGATGCCCCAAGGCAGATCAGCCCCATGCGCACGCTCTTTGCGGCGCGTGGCCCGAACAGCCAGAACATGGCGATCTCCGCCACGACGCCAGCAGCCCACAGCACGCCGATCAGATCATCGCCAATGCCCAGGTTGCGCCAGTGCAGCGTGCCGAAGGCGTAGAGCGCCGCGTGGCTGGCATTGACCAGCGCGGACGCGGCGAGGACGGCCCAGAGCGCCCCATCGGAGCGTGCGAGCGCGTGATCCCCCACCGGCGAAACCGGCGCGGCAGGCGCCTCCGGCGTGGCGTACGCAGCGAGCCCAGCCAGCAGCGCGCAGGCCACGACCAGCCATGGCACGATAGCCACGCCGACACGCTCGACGAGCACGCCCGAGACGAGGCTCATCGCCAGGAACGCGACGGAGCCCCAGAGCCTGATCCTGGCCGCATCGAGCCCCGCGTTGGCTCGCACCTGCGCCAGCGTCAGGTGATCGGCCAGCGGCACGGTTGCGGCGACGAACACCGAGGACAGGACCATCAGGACCAGAATGCCGGTGACCGAGCCAGCCGCCGGCATGGCGAGATAGGCGACGGCATAGAGCAGTTGCGCGATCAGCAGAACCCGGACCGCGCCGAACCGCCGATCGCCAAGCGCAGAGACCGGCTGCGCGGCCAGCATGCGCACAACCATGCCGAGCGACAGCGCGAGCCCGATCTGGGTCTCGGTGAAACCGCGGCTCGACAGCCAGGCCGGCCAGAACGGCATGACGACACCGAACCCGGCAAATGTCGCCGCCTGCAGCGCAGACAGACGCAGGATCAGGCCGCCACGGCTGGAAGCAGATGCAACGGTCAACACGGGCGGCGCCTTTGACGCACGGGATCGGTCGTCGGGGTGCGGGAAGGTTTGGTTAATCGGCAGCTGCTATTAACCCAGCCCGGTGGCTCCAGACAGACGCGATTCGCGACGATCCGCATTCCGCGAGGGCATGACCCCATGACCGAAGACGCCCGCGCCCTCACGCCGCTCACCGCCGCCGATTACAACGCCATCGAACAAGCGGTCATGGAAACGGCGCGCGGCCGCTGGTTCCTTCGCGAATACGCCGCGCGCAACCGGCAAGCCGACACGAACATCCTGCTCGACGCGATCGCCCGGCTCGAGCGCGCCGTCAGCGGCGAACGCGCCATGCAGCAGGTCGAGCGCATCCGCTTCGATCTGCTCGAGATGGCGAAGTCGATTTCGCGCCTGAAGCTCGAGCTCGACGCCAGCCAGCCCGACGGCGAGGAACGCAGCCAGTTCGACGCCGCGGCCTCGGCGCTCGACGCCATCGTCAAGACCACCGAGCGGGCCACCTCCAGCATTCTCGAAGCAACCGAGACCATCCAGGAGGTGGCCTGGGGCCTGCGCGAGAAGGCCGTCGATGCAGAGGCCTGCGATCGCATCGACAAGCTCGCGACCGACATCTATACCGCCTGCGCCTTCCAGGATCTCACCGCCCAGCAGACGACCAAGGTCGTGCGCACCCTGCGCTTCCTCGAAGGGCGCATCAATGCGCTCGTCGACGCCTGGTCGGCGCGGGACGGGCTCGCCAGCCCGGTCGAAAGCATCGAAAGCCCGGTGCTGTCCAACATGGGCCGCGATCATGTCGCGCCTGACCTGTCCCAGTCCGATATCGACATCGTGATCGTGTCGGAAGAGGTCGAGGAGACCTCTGCGACCGGGCAGCCGGACAGCCACATCCCGCCGAATGTCGCCGCCGCCATGGCGCGCGCCGCGGCGCTGTCGCCATCGGGCGACGCAGATGGCCCGATCATCATCGACGACGGCGACATGATCGATGTCGGCTTCGCAGGACCGGACGACGGCAGCGAGGCCCCCGAGGCCCCCGAGGCCGTCGAGCCGGCCGAGGCCGGCTGCGCAGGGCCGGGCGAGCCGGTTGCCGCCTCGCCTTCGCTCGCCGAAATCGACGCCATGCCGACCAAGGGCAAGGTGCTGATCTTCGGCTGAGCGCCGGGCGGCGCTTCGCCATCGCCGCCCCCGATGACAAGCTGCATGCGGGCCGCTATGCGGGTTGAGCACGGCCTATACATCGGGCTGCCTTCGAACAGGAGCCATCACCATGGATCTCGGCATCGCTGGCCGCACCGCCGTGGTGTGCGCGTCAAGTCGCGGTCTCGGACGCGGAACGGCCTTGGCGCTGGCGCAGGCAGGATGCCGGGTCGTCGTCAACGGGCGAGATCGCAGCGTGCTGGATGCCACGGCCGCCGCCATCAGGTCCCAAACAGGCGCCGACGTCATCGCCGTGGTCGCCGATGTCGGCACGGCGGAGGGCCAGGAGGCGCTCATCGCCGCTGCGGGCGAGGTGGATATTCTCGTCAACAACAATGGCGGCCCGCCGCCCAGGGGGTTCCGCGAGCTCGACCGCAGCGCGATGCTGGAAGGGGTGGTGCAGAACATGATCACGCCGATCGAACTGACGCAGCGCGTCATCGACGGCATGATGGCCCGCGGCTTCGGCCGCATCGTCAACATCACCTCGGCGAGCGTGCTGACCCCTCTGCCCGGCCTCGACCTGTCTTCGGGCGCACGGGCGGGGCTCACGGCGTTTCTTGCCGGCGTTGCGCGCGAGGTGGCCCACGCCAACGTCACCATCAACAACGTGCTGCCGGGCATGTTCGACACCGACCGTCTGCGCGCCACGACGGCGAGGCTTGCTGCAGCGCAGGGGCGCGACGTCGAGGAGATGGCCGCCGCGCGCCGCGCCAGCGTGCCGGCCGGACGCTTCGGCACGGCCGAGGAGTTCGGCCAGATCTGCGCCTTCCTGTGCTCGCGGCAGGCCGGCTACATCACCGGCCAGAACCTGCTGGTCGACGGCGGGGCATTCCGCAGCGCCTTCTGACGATTCCCGCCGATCCGACGCGCCTTCAGCGCATGCGCCGGATGCGCGGGCGGGGCTTACCTGCGCGGCCCTCCTGTGGTTGAACGTAACCCGGTTCCATCACAGCCGCAGGCCCCGATTGTCCCCGCTGTTCGGCATTGCCCTCAAGGTCGCGGCCGGCCTCGCCTTCACGCTGATGTCGGCGCTGATCAAGGCGCTGAGCGCGCGCTACCCGATCGGGCAGCTGGTCTTTTTCCGCTCGGCCTTCGCGCTGATTCCGTTGGTGGTATGGCTGGCCTGGATCGACCATCTTGCCGATGCCGTGCGCACGGCCCGTCCGCTCGGGCATCTGAGACGCGGCCTCATCGGCTCGACCGGCATGTTCTTCGGCTTCACCGCGCTAAGCTACATCCCGTTGCCGGACGCGGTGGCGATCAGCTACGCGACGCCGCTGATCGTCGTTGTCCTGGCGGCCCTGCTGCTTGGGGAAACGGTGCGCATCTATCGCTGGAGTGCGGTCGCCGTCGGCTTCATCGGCGTCATCCTGATGCTGTCGCCGCATCTGGCGCCCGAACGGATTGCGGCGCTGGGCTCCGTTGCGACGCTGGACGGGCCGGCGCTCGGCGCCCTGTTCGCGCTCGCCGGCGCGATCTGCTCCGCCGGCGCCACCATCGAGGTGCGGCGCCTCACCGAGACCGAGACAACCGGGGCGATCGTGTTCTACTTCATGATGCTGACCAGCGTTCTCGGGCTTGCCACGATCACGCTCGGCTGGGCGATGCCGCGCGACGGGATGGACTGGTCGCTGCTCGTCCTGATCGGCATCCTCGGCGGCATCGGGCAGATCCTGATGACGCAAAGCTACCGCTACGCCGACGCCTCGCTGATCGCGCCGTTCGAATATCTGCAGATGATCTGGGCGGTGGCGCTGGGCTGGTTCGTCTTCGGCGAGTTCCCGCTGCCCGTGGTGATGGGCGGGGCCGGGATCGTGGTTGCAGCCGGGCTGTTCGTGATCTGGCGCGAACAGAAGCTCGGCCTGCTCAAGGCGAAGTCCCGCACGCAAGCCCGCGCCGCAAGCCCGACGATCGGCAAATGACGGCGAATGACGGGCCTGCCGCAAACATGGCCGCGTTTCGCGCTTGCGAAAGGGCACCTCAAGCGGCATGCTTCGTCCGATAGAACAAACGCCTGTTCTTAGCGGCGGACGATCCGCCTCCGACAGGCCGTCACCTCGAGCACCGGGACGCAAGAGCACCATGGGTATCGAGATCAAGGACAAGACCCGCGAACTCGACAATGGCGCCCAGGTGATCTCCGGCAATCTGGGCAAGACCATCCAGCGTTTGCGCAAGGCCTACAACCTGTCGCTCTCGGAGCTGGCGGAGCAGTCTGGCGTCGCCAAGTCGATCATCAGCCAGATCGAGCGCAACGAGACCAACCCCACGCTTGCGACGATCTGGCGGCTGTCGCAGGCGCTCGACGTCTCGATCGAGCGTGTGCTCTCTGACGCAGGGGACGAGCCGTTCATCGAGAAGACCACGAGGGCCGACACGCCGATCCTCGTCTCGGAAGACGGGAAGATGCGGCTGGCCATCGTCGGCTGGATCAAGACGGTGGAGTGGCTGCAATGGTATGCGGTCTCGTCGCAGCCCGGCGGCCAGCTCGAATCCGAAGGCCATCAGCGCGGCTCAGTGGAGTGCCTTTCGGTCACATCCGGCGAGTTCGAGGTCGAGGTGTCGGGCGTAACCCAGCGGGCGCGGGCCGGCGAGACGCTGCGCTATCGCTGCGACCGGCCTCACACCGTGCGCTGCATCGGGCAGGAGCCCGGCGAGGCGCTGATGGTGTGCGTGCTCAAGGCAGCGGTGATGGAATAACGGGAGGTTGCTCCTATTCGAAGTGACTGCGCCGGACCTTGCGCACCAGCCACCAGACACCGCCGACGACCACGGGCAAGGCCACGGCGGAAGCGAGGTTGGGATCGGGCCCGCCAATGTCTTTCCACGCCTTGAAGGCATAGCCGAGCAGGCCGAGCACATAGTAGCTGACGGCGGCGACCGAGAGGCCCTCCACCGTCTCCTGCAGACGCAACTGCACCTTGGCGCGATCGTTCATGGCGACCAGAAGCTCCTGGTTCTGGCTTTCCAGATCGATGTCGACGCGCGTGCGCAGCAGCTGCGCGGCGCGCGCGAGCTTGCGGGACAGGTTGGCCTGCCGCTCCTCCGTGGTCACGCAGGTGCGGATGGCAGGCGCGAGCCTGCGCGACAGAAAGCCCTGCAGCGTTGTCTGCCCCGGCAAGGCCTTCTCGCCGATGGCCTCGAGACGAAGCTGGACGAGTTCGTGATAGGCGCGCGTCGCGCCGAAGCGGAACAGGGAAGCCGCCGCACCGGCCTCGAGCTCCGCCGCCAGCGCGGTGAGCCTCGCCAGCAGCTTCTTGTTAGCCTCGAAGCCCTCGCTCGCCTGCATCTGCTGCATCAGCCAGGGCAGCTCCAGCTCGATCTTGCGGATGGAGGGCGACAGTGCCTGCGCCTCAGGCAGGCCCAGCAGCGCGAAGGTGCGATAGGTCTCGATTTCCAGAGCCCGCTGCACCAGCGCACCGGCCTGCAGGGCGGTCAGCCCGGCATCCGCGATGAGGATGCGCACCGAACCGTCGGGGTCGGTACGAAAGTCGGTGGCGAGGATCGCGGCTCCATCTTCCACCTCGGAAGCGGCGAGGTGGGGCACACCGAAGATCGCCTCGAGCGGTTCGGTGAGCAGCGTTTTTTTCACCATGTGCAGGTCGATCTGCACCATCAGCGGGCCAGGCTGAGGCAACAGTTTCATCAGGCGCATGAAATCGCGCGCGGCAGGCCGGAACGGCGCATCATTCGCGCCGACCGCGCCGTCGAACTCCCAGCTGTAGGTGCAGAACTCGCTGTGGCGTTCAAAGCGCAGCATGGCCCCCTGCACGGTGACGCGGTGATGGCGCGCGCTGTCGGCCGGGGCGGGCAGGCTGCGTTGGGAGCAGAAATCGGCGAGCGCACGCACGGCCGTCTGGGCCTGTCCCGCATCGGTCATGAAGGCGAAATGCAGAACGCGCCGCGGCGTCTCCATCGCGACGAAGGGGCGCGCATGCAGCTCGCCCATCACCAGAGCGCGTTGCGGGTGTTCTTCCATGGCTGCGGGTATCGACGTCGGCATGATCGAAGGAGCGACCGGCTTGTTCATGGTTGGGACATCGAACGGTTGGTGCGGCAGTCAACCCGATGACGGAATCATGCGCATATGCTCGCGTGCATATCACCATATCAGATCTGCGCCATCCGGATGACAAACCGACAGAGCCGCGTCTTCCCGCAAGGCGAAGACGGCACGGCAGGACAGTCCGTCATGGGCGGGCGTGACCGGCCTGTCTGCGGCTGTGGTTGCGCTCGACCGGCGAGCCCCGGATGGCCGCGTCAAGCGCGGCCATGACGTCGTTGCCGCCCCGGAAAGCGCTGCTGGACAGTGTATGCACTGGCGCGGCATTCTCGCATCCTGCCGTTGGGGCCTGACGCGCAGCGGCGAATGTCCGTTCGAAGGGGAACAGCACCATGTCCGACAGGCTTGTCATCTCGCGACGTCGCTTCGCGCTCGGCCTCGCAGCGATCGCGGCGGCAGGCGCGGGCGCGATGACGGAGGTTGCCGCGCAGTGGGTCAATCCCGCGCTGCGCGAGGCTGCGGTCAGCTACATGAACCCCTATGAACGCGAATACATCTACCCCGGCTCGATCATCGTGTTCGAGGGCGACTTCACCGGTGACGGCCTGCGCGACGCGATCGTGTTCGCCTACTTCCGTCCGCCCGGCACGCCGCGTGACGGCGTCTCGGTGATGCTGCTGGCCAACACCGGTTATGGCTACGAGCTGATCGACCGTCCGGAGGTGCTGGGGACTCGGCCGCGCGATGTGCGTTTCTCACGCGGGCGCGTCAGCGTCGTCACCTCGATGCCCGACGGCGCCCGGACCTGGGTGATCACCGTTCCGGGCTTCGGCCGGCGCTGAACCTGTTCGGACAGAGGCGCGGATCGTTCTTTTGCCGCATTGGCGCGCGAGGCCGCCTTCGGCTAAGTCGACAACCTCACAACCTTCCCGCGCGCACAGTCCAGCTTGCGCAGCCTGCCGTTTCCGGAGTTCGCCCTTGCCCGCACCGATCACCTGCATCGAGGATCTGCGCATCCTCGCCCGGCGGCGCGTGCCGCGCATGTTCTACGACTATGCCGATTCAGGCTCGTGGACCGAGGGCACCTACCGCGCCAACACCAGCGACTTCGACAAGATCAAGCTGCGCCAGCGCGTGGCCGTCGATATCTCCGTGCGCTCCGTGAGGAGCCGCATGGTCGGCATCGACGTCGCCATGCCGGTGGCGCTGGCGCCGACCGGGCTGACCGGCATGCAGCATGCCGATGGCGAGATTCTCGCCGCGCGCGCGGCCGCCGCCTTCGGCGTGCCGTTCTGCCTCTCGACCATGAGCATCTGCTCGATCGAGGACGTGGCGTCCAACAGCCCATCTCCGTTCTGGTTCCAGCTCTACGTGATGAAGGACCGCGACTTCATCGGCCGGCTGATCGACCGGGCCAAGGCGGCCAGGTGCTCGGCGCTGGTGCTGACGCTCGACCTGCAGGTGCTCGGCCAGCGCCACAAGGACATCCGCAACGGGCTGTCCGCGCCGCCGAAGCTCACCATCCCCAACATCATCAACATGATGACCAAGCCGCGCTGGTGCCTGGGCATGCTCGGCACGAAGCGTCGGCAGTTCGGCAACATCGTCGGGCATGTGAAGGGCGTGACCGACATGGGCTCGCTTTCCGCCTGGACGGCGCAGCAGTTCGATCCGGCGCTCAGCTGGGCCGATGTCGCGTGGGTCAAGGAGCGCTGGGGCGGAAAGCTGATCCTCAAGGGCATCATGGACGTGGAGGACGCCAAGCTCGCCGTGCGCAGCGGCGCGGACGCGCTGATCGTCTCCAACCATGGCGGGCGGCAGCTCGACGGCGCGCCCTCCTCCATCGCGGCGCTGGCGCCGATCGTCGATGCGGTGGGCGGCACCATCGAGGTCTGGCTGGACAGCGGCATCCGCTCGGGACAGGACGTGCTGAAGGCCATCGCGATCGGCGCCACCGGCACGATGATCGGTCGCGCCTTCCTCTACGGGCTTGGCGCGATGGGCGAGGCTGGCGTCACCAGGGCGCTCGAGATCATCCACAAGGAGCTCGATGTCACCATGGGCTTCACGGGGCGCACCTCTCTGGCCGAGGTGGATCGCAGCATCCTCGTGGACGGCTGGCGTCAGGCGCTGGAGGCCTGACGCACCTTACGGCGCCGCGAACAGCATGGTCTGGCGCGGCGCCTTCGCCGTGCCGATGGCGGGATCGGCGAAGCCCGCCTCCTCCAGCACCGGCGGGATCGGACCGCCGGTTGCCCAGTCGATCAGTTCGACGGTGTGCACCACCGGCACGGCATGACCGCCGTCGCGGAAGCCCTTGCCGATCTGTGTCATGCAGCCGATGTTTCCGGTCGCGACCAGATCGGGCCGGGTCTTCAGGATGTTGCCGACCTTGCGCTCGCGCAGCCGCCCGGCGATCTCCGGCTGAAGGATGTTGTAGACGCCGGCCGAGCCGCAGCAGATGTGCCCTTCCGGAACCTCCCTCACGCGGAAGCCGGCCCTTGTCAGCAGCTTCTTCGGTCCGTCCTTCAGTTGCTGGCCGTGCTGCATCGAGCAGGCGGAATGATAGGCGACAGTCAGATCGAAGCCGCGCACCGGCTCGATCTCCAGCGTCTCGATGAACTCGCTGATGTCCTTGGTCAGCGCGCTGACCTGAGCCGCCTTCTCGGCATAGGCCGCGTCGTTGCGGAACATGAAGCCGTAATCCTTCACGGTCGTGCCGCAGCCGGAAGCGGTGATGAGAATGGCGTCGAGCCCATCCCCCTCGATCTCGCGCCAGTAGGCGTCGATGTTGCGCTTCGCGAAGTCGTGACCGGCCTGTTCCTGGCCCATGTGGTGGACCAGCGCGCCGCAGCAGCCCTCGCCCTTCGGCAGCACCACCTCGACGCCATGGCGGTTGAGAAGGCGGATCGTGGCGTCGTTGATGGCCGGGTTCAGCACCGGCTGCGCGCAGCCCGACAGCACCGCCACGCGCCGCTTGCGCGGCCCGACGGGCGCATAGGTGCGGCCGGGCTCGGCAGCGGAGCGCGGCGGCACGGATGTCGGCGCCAGCGCCAGCATGGCCTTCACGCGCGGGCCGATGGCCGGAACCTGCGCGAACAGCCCGGCGAAGGGCCGCGCGATCATGGCGCCGAGGATCGCGAGACGGAAGCGGTTCGGATAGGGCAGCACGACCGACAGGACCTTGCGCATGAGCCTGTCGTGCCAGGGCCTTCTGTATGTCTCCTCGATGTGCGCGCGGGCGTGATCGACGAGGTGCATGTAGTGCACGCCCGACGGACAGGTCGTCATGCAGGCCAGGCACGACAGGCAGCGGTCGATGTGCTTGACCACCTCCTTCGTGGCCGGCTTGCCGTTCTCCAGCATGTCCTTGATGAGGTAGATGCGCCCGCGCGGGCTGTCGAGCTCGTCGCCGAGCAGCAGATAGGTCGGGCAGGTGGCAGTGCAGAAACCGCAATGCACGCAGGTGCGCAGAATCTTCTCCGAGGCCGGCATGCGCGTATCGGAGGCAAGCTGCTCGGGGGTGAAGTTGGTCTGCATGACTACTGCACCGCCCCCTTGATAGCATTTATCGTCACAGCATAACCACCATAGCCACGCCCTCGTGAAGCCATCTGATATAATTCACCAAATAGACCTAACAAGTATCCATGCGCAGCGCGCAGCTGAGATATCATCTCACCCGCGCACGCATGAGATATGTTATTATTAATTATATTTCGAGCGGCGTCGTCGATCATAGATTTATTTTCTGGATTGATCGCATTTTCCGGAGAACGCTCCTGAATAATCATTCCAACCAAATTCAAGTTTGACTTCAACAAAACTGGTGATCCCGAGCATCCCGGAACAACCGGACCATCTATAACAATTCTATTTATTGACCCGACAATTGATGGTGATATCGAATAATTTCTATTAGAAAAACCACTAACAAAACCCTCATGCACAAGAGGATCTATGCAGTATGGATTCGGTTCAAAAAAAATAACTTTTTCTCCAATAATTTCTTTTCCATTGATATTACTATAGTCGTTCAGATTTTTCAACCAAGCATAATTGCAATTAAAATCTATTACACACAAGTCCAGATTATATGGCAAACTTACGTATTTTGTCTTGCACAAGGATGGTGTAGCATTTCCTTCGTGTGAATGAAAAACGAAATCTTCATGCGAGTAGTTAGCTATCAATAAATCTGAGTTTAGAATAATATTCAGATTGTGCGATGCCGTGAATAAGCCATCTTTGATGAAAAATCCGAAAAAACTTCCATTTTGAAATTCTCTTTTCGACCCATCAGTTTCAATGTGTTTATGAGAAAAGGCATGGAGCAAGCCGATTCCCGACTTGCGCATAATGTCTTCAAGAATTCCCATCTCACATCCCCGCATACATCCGGCCGGGCTCGAAGATCCGCTCCGGGTCGAAGCTGGCCTTGATGCCGCTGGTGACGCCGGCGAGGGGGCCAAGCGGCTGGAACACGTCCACCGTCGCTCTCACCTCGCGCGGGGCGCGCACCAGCGTGGCATGGCCGCCGGCGCTGGCGACCGCGGCGCGCACGGTCGCAGCCGCCGCATCGCCCGAGGCCGGCAGGGAGAGCCAGACCAGCCCGCCGCCCCAGTCGTAGAACCAGCGCGCCGCCGGAACGGCGGCAGCGACGGCCGCCGTCACCTGCGGGGCGCGCGTCGGCGCCGTGGAAATCTTCCAGATGGCTGCGTCGGGCGGATCGGCGAGCGGTGCGACGTCGCGGATGTCGGCCCAGAGCGCGGCCGTGTCCCCCTCCTCGAGGATGTCGGGCTGGCCGAACCGCGCCAGCAGCTTCGCCAGCTCCTTGCGGCGATAGGCGAGCGAGACGGCGAAGCCCTCCAGCCGGACCAGCGTGCGGGCCTGCCCGGCGCCGATGCCGGCCGGCAGGTGAGCCGCCGCGCTCGGCTCGAAGGGCGAGCCCAATGCTGCGCTGAGCGCCGCGACGCCATCGGCATCGGACAGGCCGCGCCACACCAGCGTGAGCCGTGTTTGGGGGGCCGGGAGCACCTTGAAGGTCACCTCCGTGAACAGCCCGAGCGTGCCCCACGAACCGGTGACGAGGCGCGCCAGATCCAGACCCGTCACGTTCTTCATGACGCGGCCGCCCGACTTCACCAGTTCGCCGCGGCCGTTCACGAGCTTCAGCCCGATGAGCGAGTCGCGGCAGGCGCCGGCCTGGATCCGCCGCGGTCCGGAATGGTTTCCCGCCACGACGCCGCCGATCGTGGGCTCACCCGTGGTTCCCATGAGGCGGCGATGATCCATGGGCTCGAAGGGCAGCATCTGGCCCTTGGCCGCCAGCGCCGCCTCGATCTCCCCGACGGGGGTGCCGGCGCGCGCGGACAGCACCAGTTCGGCCGGCTCGTGCAGCGTGATCCCGGTCAGATGCGCGCTCGACAACGTGCCTGCCGTCTGGATCGGCCGGCCGACGCCAAGCCGCGTCGCCCCGCCCTGGATGGCGACGGGCTTCTTCGTCAGCGCCAGATCGGCCACGATCTGCGCAGCTTCCGCCTCGGTGCGGGGCGTGTAGAGGGTCATGCAAAGCGACTCATGCGACGATGCGAGGAGCGGCGGCGGGGAACAGCCTCGCGCCGACCATCATGCTGCGATCCTGCCTTCGAGCGGGAAGACCTTGGCGGGATTGAGCAGCCATTTCGGATCGAACACGGCACGCACGCGCATCTGTTGCGCCAGATCCGCCGGAGTGAACTGGACCGGCATCAGGTCTCGCTTCTCGACGCCGACCCCGTGCTCGCCGGTGAGGCAGCCGCCGACCTCGACGCACAGCCGCAGGATGTCGAGCCCGCACGCCTCCGCCTTCTCCCGCTCGACGGGATCGTTGATGTTGTAGAGCACCAGCGGGTGCAGGTTGCCGTCGCCGGCGTGGAACACGTTGGCGACGCGCAGGCCATAGCCCTTCACCAGCTCGTCGATGCGGCCAAGGACATGGGGCAGCTTCCCGGTGGGAATGGTGCCGTCCATGCAGATGTAGTCCGCGATCTTGCCGGTCGCCCCGAAGGCGGATTTGCGGCCCTTCCAGATCGCGGCCGTCTCCATGGCGGACTTGCTCTCCCTGACGGTGGTGACGCCATGCTGGCGCGCGATCGCGACGATCCGGGCGAGCTGGTCGTCCATCTCCTCATCGGAGCCCTCGACCTCGATGATGAGGAGCGCCTCGGCATCCATCGGGTAGCCGGCCTTGGCGAAGGCCTCGCAAATCTCGATGGCGGGCTTGTCCATGTATTCCATCGCCACCGGGATGATGCCGGCGCCGATGATCGCCGCCACGCAGGCGCCTGCCAGCTCTGCCCTGGGGAAGCCGAACAACACCGGGCGCGCGCCCTCCGCGGCGCGCAGGATACGCACGGTGGCCTCGGTGACGATGCCGAGCTGACCTTCCGAGCCGATCATGAGGCCGAGCAGATCATAGCCCGGCTGGTCGAGATGGTCGCCACCGATCTCCACCACGGTGCCATCGAGCATCACCATGGTGAGGCCAAGCACGTTGTTGGTGGTCACGCCATATTTCAGGCAATGCGCGCCGCCGGAATTCATCGCGATGTTGCCGCCGATCGAGCAGGCCAGCTGCGAGGACGGGTCGGGCGCATAGAAGAAGCCCTCGGCCTGCACCGCGCCCGTGATGGCGAGGTTGGTGACGCCGGCCTCGACGCGGGCGGTGCGGTTGGCATAGTCGATCGACAGGATGCGGTTCATCTTCGAGACGCCGATGACGATCGCGTCCTCCTGCGGGGTCGAGCCGCCGACCAGCGAGGTGCCTGCCCCGCGCGGCACGACCGGAACGCCGGCCTCGGCACAGAAGGCCAGCACGGCCGCCACCTGCGCAGTGCTCGACGGAAGGGCCACCGCCAGCGGCATCTTGCGGAAGGCGGTCAGGGCATCGCTCTCGTAGGGACGAAGCTCGTCGGGCTCGGTGATCAGGCTCTCTCCGGGCAGCAGGCGCGACAGCCCGGCGAGGATCTCGGCGCGGCGCGCGAGAATCGCGGGGTCCGGAGCCGGAAAGGCGATGGCGGACATCGGCGTCACTCCCTCTGATCGACGCAGGCGGCGTAGCCTGTCGGGCCTTTTCTAGGCCACATCGTTCTAGTGGAAAACGGGGCGGCTTGAAGCAGCTGCACTGGCGAGCATTTTTTCCGAACCGGAAAGAAACGGGCGAATCGGTGGCGGGTTGGGCACAATCGATGGATACTCTCGGCGATCTCGACATCTTTGCCCGGGTTGTGACGGCCCGCTCCATGTCGGCGGCGGGGCGCGAACTCGACCTGTCGCCGGCGGTGATCTCCAAGCGCATCCGCCGGCTGGAGGAGCGGCTGGGCGTGCGCCTGCTCCAGCGCACCACGCGTCAACTGGCGCTGACGGAAGCCGGACAGGGCTTCTACGAACGGGTTGTCTCCATCCTCGCCAGCGTGCAGGAGGCGGAAAGCTGGGTGGCATCCGGGGCAGCAACGGCGCGCGGCGTGCTGAGGGTCTCCGCGCCGACCTCCTTCGGGAGGCTGCACATTGCGCCGCATCTGCGCGCCTTCCTCGACCGGCACCCCCTTGTGACGGTCGACATCGTGCTGTCCGACGCTTTCGTCGACATCGTCGGCGAGGGCTTCGATGTCGCGGTGCGCATCGCGGATCTGGCCGATTCGAGCCTCGTTGCGAGACGGCTGGCGCCCAACCACCGTGTGTTGTGTGCGACGCCCGACTACATACGCCGCCATGGCGCCCCGGCGAGCATCGACGAGCTGTCGCGCCATACGCTGATCGCCCACAACGCCGACCAGTGGCGGCTGGAGGGGCCGGATGGCCCGGTCAACGTGAAGGTGCGCGGGCCGCTGCGCACCAATTCCAGCGAAGTCGTGCGCGAGGCGCTGCTGGGCGGCGTCGGGATCGCGCTGCGCTCGACCTGGGATGTCGGACCGGAGCTGAAGGACGGGCGGCTTCTGCGCCTGCTGCCTGCCTATTCCGGCGGGCGGCATGTCGCCATCCATGCCGTCTATCCCAGCCGCCGCCACATGGAGCAGAAGGTGCGCGGCTTCGTCGGCTTCCTCGCCGAACTCTATGGCCCGACGCCCTACTGGGACGAGGGGCTCTCGTTGTGAGGGAGCTTCATTCCGCCGGCTGGCTCGCGACGGCCGGGGCGGGCCTCAGGGTCGTTTCATGCCCCGGCGCAGGCGCGCGCGGCACGAGGAAGGCGAGCGAGAGCGAACCCGCCGCGATGGCCACGCCGCAATAGAACACCACGGACGGATCGATCTTCGTCCACATCACGCCGAAGGTGACGGGCAGCGCCACGGCCGCGATATGGTTGATCGAAAAGGCCACGGCGGCGGTCGGCGCGATGTCGGCCGGGTCGGCGATCTTCTGGAAGTAGGTCTTCTGCGCGATGATCAGCGTCACGAAGATGCCGTCGACAATAAACAGCAGGCCGACCAGCCCGTAGCCCCACGCGCCGAAAACGCCCTGGCTCGCCAGCGCGTAGCCGAGGAAGACCACGACCAGCGAGGCGTTCTCGATCTGGATCGTCAGGCGCTCGCCAAGGCGCCCGATCAGACTGCCGATGGCCGGGGCCGCGACGATGTTGATGGCATAAGTCACCAGCAGCAGCGTCGCGATGGCCGACAGGTCGTAGCCGAAGCGCTCGACCAGGAGGAAGCCGCCGAAGGCCATGAAGATCTGCCGACGCGCTCCCGACATGAAGGTCAGCGCATAATAGAGGCCGTAACGCCGGCGCAGCACGAAGCCCTTGTTCTGGGGCGTGTCGCCCTCGAAACGGGGGAAGACCAGCATCGCCGCTGCCGCCATCAGCACGGTGACGCCGCCGGCGACGAGGAACAGGCTCTCCCAGCTGGGCCTGAACAGCCACCAGGCCAGCGCCACCGCGCCGAAGGAGAGCAATTGCGCGGCAGCGACCGCTCCGGCCACCTTGCCGAGCGTGGCGGCCGCCTTCTGCTTCGGCACGAGCTGAAGCGACAGGGCCTGCTGCGCGGTCTCGAAATAATGGAAGCCCACCGACATGATGAAGGTGGTGATCAGGATACCGGCGAGGCTGGGATGGTAGCCCGCCAGAGCGATCCCGAAGCCCAGCAACAGCAGGCTCAGATAGGCCAGCATCTGCTCGCGCAGGAACAGGAACAGCAGGATCGCCGTGAAGGCCATGAACCCCGGTATCTCGCGCACGGACTGCATCAGCCCGATGTCGAAGCCGGAGAAGCCTGCCGCCTCCTTGCTGAAATTGTTGATCAGCGCCTGCCAGCTGGCGAAGCCGATCCAGTTCGTGAAGGCCAGCACCATCAGGAAGACGACCGGCGAAGTGCGCAGCGTGGCCAGCGAGCGGGGCCCATCGGGCGCGGACTTGTCGAGCGAGGGATTGGCCAAGGCGGGGGAACTCCGACAGGCGCGGCGACACGGCCTGCTTCTCTTCAGCGATGCGCCCTTGTCGCGCCAGCGTCAACCGACAACGCTGCATGGTGGCTTTGCACGGGAGGTGCAGGAAGCGACTGTGCGGCCAGGTCCGGCATCCTCGGCGGGCTCGATCCGCGGATTCCAGTTTCCATCCGCGCCCGAGAGCTCCTGATCGATGGCTGGCCACGAGGCCCCCGGCGTGGCAGGATGGTTGCCACCGCGCTGCTTGAGTCACATCAAGGCGGCAGGCTTCCGCGGCGGCTCAAATCGTCGCCGTTCCCGCTTGTGCCGGAGATATGCATGTTCAGGAAGATCATCGCTCCCGTGGACCTCACCGATCTGCAGGTCGCCCGCCCTGCCCTCGACCACGCGGTCGAACTGGCGAAGGCCAGCGGTGGCGAACTCAGGCTGGTCACCGTGCTGTCGATCATGCCGGTGACCTACATGGAATATGTGCCGGCCGATTTCGAGGACCGCTCCCGCGCCGAAGCCGAGGCCGAGCTCAAGACGCTGGAAGCGAGCCTTGCCCTGCCGCGCGACCGTATCAGCCACGCCGTGCGCCTCGGCTCGGTCTATGTCGAAATCCTCGACGAGGCCAAGGAGTGGGGCGCGGACCTGATCGTCATCGGTTCGCACCGGCCGAGCATGGCGACCTACCTGATCGGCTCCAACGCCAAGACCGTCGTGCGCCATGCGCACTGCTCGGTGCTGGTGGTGCGCTGACGCTCACGGCTCGGCGCGCGGCATCAGATCGGCCGGGATCTCGCCGACCGCCAGTCGTCGCGGCCGGTTGAGACGGATCATCGGATAGAGCTGGATCAGCGCGATGAGGAAGAGGCCGAGCACGAGCACGGCCGCGCCCGTCTCCTGCGCGTTCAAAGCCCGCCAGCCGAACACCAGCATGGACCCGACCGCGATTGCGCCGACGGCGGCATAGATCGCCCAGATCACGGGCGGCTTGCCGGCCACGAAGCGCGCCTGCGGGTTGGCCTCGGCCACCCTCTTCGCCAACGCCTCGACGAAGCGCACATAGCGGGCTCCGCCGCGTTCGACCTCCACCAGGGAACGCCACGAGGTATCGCCGATCGTGAGGCGCCGGCCATCCCTGATGGTCAGACGCACGAGGTAGCCGGTCGCGGCGATGTTACCGGGCTTGAACAGGAACCGGACTTCCTCGACGGCGCCGAGCGGTATGCGGCTGACGGAGCGGGTCGCATCGACCACCAGCGTATCGCCCTCGATGCGATAGGCGATCTCGAAACCGATCGGACGCGGCTTGTGCCGGTAGCGCGGCAGCGCGTCATGCGCTTCGTCCTCCGGGATCAGCATGGGGTCACGCCGATGGCGGCACGGCGCGTTGCGCGCCCCAATGGGCCGCGCGTGCGAGACCGACAAACAGGACCGCGCTAAGGATCGTCACCATCGGCCGCGCATCCGCATCGCCACGGATGGCCTGCATGGCGGTCAGAAGCACCAGCAGCACGCCCGTCAGCATGAACAGCCAGGCCAGCACGGTCAGCGCCGCATACATGAGGGCGCGCGAGAAGTTCACGCCACCCACCAGCGCTGCGGGACGGGGAAGCGGCCGGCCGCCTGCTCGATGACCTCGCCGACGGCGAACAGGGTCTCCTCGTCGAAGGGACGCCCGATCAGCTGGAAGCCCAGCGGCAGTCCTTGCGAATCGAGCCCGGCCGGCACGGCGAGGCCCGGAAGACCCGCCATGTTCACGGTCACCGTGAAGATGTCGTTCAAATACATCTCGACCGGATCGGCCGAGCCCTTCTCGCCGATGCCGAAGGCGGCGGAGGGCGTGGCCGGCGTCAGGATCGCATCGACGCCGGCCGCGAAGGCGGTCTCGAAATCGTGCTTGATCAGCGTGCGGACCTTCTGGGCCTTCAGGTAGTAGGCATCGTAGTAACCGGCCGAGAGAACATAGGCTCCGATCATGATGCGGCGCTTGACCTCGCGGCCAAAGCCGGCGGCCCGGGTGTTCTCGTACATCTCGACGATGTCCTTGCCCGGCACGCGCAAACCGTAACGCACGCCGTCATAGCGGGCGAGGTTGGACGAGGCTTCCGCGGGAGCAACGATGTAGTAGGCCGGCAACGCATACCTGGTGTGAGGAAGGCTGATCTCGACGATTTCGGCGCCGGCGGCCTTCAGCCAGGCCATGCCATCGGCCCAGAGCCTCTCGATCTCGGCCGGCATGCCATCGATCCGGTATTCCTTCGGGATGCCGATCTTCATGCCCTTGACCGGGCGACCGATCGCGGCCTCGTAATCCGGCACCGGCCTGTCCGCCGACGTGGTGTCCTTCGGATCGTGACCGGCCATGGAACGCAGCATCACGGCGCAATCGCGCACGGTCTTGCCGATCGGTCCTGCCTGATCGAGCGACGAGGCAAAGGCAACGATACCCCAGCGCGAGCAACGACCATAGGTGGGCTTGATGCCGACGGTTCCGGTAAACGCAGCCGGCTGGCGGATCGACCCGCCCGTATCGGTCGCCGTGGCCGCAAGGCACAGATTTGCCGCGACCGCTGCCGAGGAGCCGCCGGACGAGCCCCCCGGCACCAGCGGCGCGGTCGAGCCCTTTCGCCGCCACGGATTGATGACATTGCCGAAGGCGGAGGTCTCGTTGGACGAGCCCATGGCGAACTCGTCGTTGTTGAGCTTTCCGAGCATCACCGCGCCATCGCGCCAAAGCTGTGCCGTGACGGTGGATTCGTAGGTCGGCACGAAATTGCCGAGAATCTTCGAGCAGGCGGTCGTGCGAACCCCTGCGGTGCAGTAAAGATCCTTGATGCCGAGCGGCAGGCCTTCCAGCGGCCCGCCCTCGCCCCTGGCCAGCCGCTCATCCGACCGGGCCGCCTGCGCCAGCGCCTGCTCCGGTGTCTACAGCACATAGGCGTTGAGCGCCCGCGCCTGCTCCATCGCGGCAAGATGCGCCCTGGTCAGCTCCACGGCGGAGGCCTTGCGGGCCTTCAGCAGATCGCGCGCTTCGGTGAGGGTAAGGGCTGTCAGATCGGTCACGGCCATCGGGTCCGGCAGGAAAGGGGTTGGGCGCAGCGGCGTCGCCGGCGTCCGGCGGCGTTCGCTGTCAGAGGCATGAGACGGTTGCGGGCGCCATGACAGGCGCGCGGCCAGCCAGGACGTGGACCGGATACGGGCCGCGAAGGCCGCACTGCACCGAGGTTGGCTCCAGGCGTTCCATGGGCCTCACTCGACCACCTTCGGCACCATGAAATAGCCGTCATCGGCAGCCGGGGCGTTCCTGACGATGTCGGCCGCGATGCCCCCGTCGGTGACGACATCGGCACGCTTCTTCATGACCATCGGCGTGACCGAGGTCATGGGCTCGATACCCGTGACATCGACCTCGGCGAGCTGCTCGACGAAGCCGAGGATGGCGTTGAGCTCGCCTTGCATCCTTGGCACATCCTCATCCGGCAGGGCGATGCGGGCGAGATGCGCCACGCGCTTCACGGTCTTGGCATCGACGGACATGGCCGCTCCGGGCTGGTTCCAGATGACGGCCGGCTATAACCGCCGATCGCCGCCGCGCCAAGCCATTTGCCGGACCCTTCAGCGCAGCAATCTCAAGGCGTCAGCGAGGCGCCCGGCTTCGGAGCCGCGAAGGCGATGCCGGAGCCGGCGAGGCCCGTGGCGAAGGCATCGGGCGTCTGGTCGATGATCGGGAAGGTGCCGTAATGGCAGGGAATGGCGAGACGCGGGCGGACATATCGGGTCATGGCCAGCGCAGCCGTCCTGCCACCCATGGTGAAGCGGTCGCCGATCGGGCAGATGCAGACCTCCACGCCGTGCAGCTCCGCGATCAGCGCCATGTCGGAGAAGATGTCGGTATCCCCCATGTGCCAGAGCACCGGCTCGCCGGGCGCGCTGACGACGACGCCGTTGGCCGAGCCGAGCGGAAACCCGACCCCCTGCTCCACCAGCCCGGCCGAATGGTCGGCCCGCACGAGCGAGACCTTGAACGGCCCGAGATCCACCGTGCCGCCGGTGTTCATCGGCTGGAAGGTCTTGAGGCCCTGCGCCGCCAGATGCATGCACAGGTCGTAATTGGTGACGACGATCGCTCCCGTCCGCTCGGCGATCGCCAGTGTGTCGCCGACATGATCGCCATGCGCGTGGGTGACCAGCACATGCGTCACACCCTCGCTCGCGTCCTCGACCGTTCCGTGAAACGCGGGATTGCCGGTGAGGAACGGATCGATCAGCACCCGCGCGTCGCCGATGTCCAGCCGGAAGGCGGAATGGCCAAGGAACGTCAGGTTCATCGCGCGGGCTCCATCGCTGCTCGGGTTGCCGTGACGGTGTTTCTAGGGCAGGTGCAGGCACGGCCCAAGAGGGGCCATCCGCGCCAGGTTCACGGCCCCGTTCATGCCCATCGTACCGCTTCAAGACCTGCCCGACCTGATCGGCCCGCGTCAGCGGTTGATGGGACTCGATCTCGGCACCCGGACGATCGGGCTCGCGCTGACCGATGTCGAGCGGATCATCGCCTCGCCGCTGGAGACGATCCGACGCGTCAAGTTCGGAAAGGATGCCGCGGCGCTGCTTGCGCTCGCAGCCCGCCACGATGTCGGCGGGCTCGTGCTCGGCTTGCCGCTCAATCTCGACGGGACAGAGGGCCCTCGCGCCCAGAGCAGCCGTGCCTTCGCGCGCAACCTGGCGCCGCTGACACCGCTGCCGATCGCCTTCGTGGATGAAAGGCTGTCAACGCAGGCCGTGACGCGGACCCTCCTCGCGGTGGACGCCTCACGGGCCCGCAGGGCCGAACTGGTGGACAAGCTTGCAGCCGCCTACCTGCTGCAGGCGGCCGTCGATCATCTGTCGGGCGGCAGCGGGCTCACCGCTTGACGCGAGGCCCGGGTCAGCGCGGATCGAGCCCGGCCGGGCCGTTCTGCGGATAGCGATAACGCCAATCGTCGCGATCGCGCCAATCCTGACGCTGCTGGCGCCAGGCCCACTCGCGCTCGGCCTGCTGGCGGCGCGCCGCCTGCTTGGCCGCCTCGCGACGCGCGCGTTCCTGCGCCTTGATCTGCTCCTTCTCCCAGCGGGAAAGGCGCGGCTCGCGGTAGACCGGCCGGCCATAGTAGCCGCGATCACCGTAGTAGTACCCGTCGTCGTAGTAATACTGGACGGGGCGGCTGTAGCCATAACCCGAGCCATAAACCGGCCGGCCCCAGGCATCGACCGGATATCCGTAGCTCTCGGTGTAGTAGACGCCGCGCGGCTGGGCAGCAGCTGCGGCCGCCGCAAGCCCCAGCACGCCGATGCCAACGGCTGCAGCAACGGCAGCGCCGTTGTTGCGGGCACGCTTGCGCACGACGACCGGGCGACGACGTGCCTGTGCCTGCACAAGGATCGGCTCCGCCAGCATCTGGCCGGAACCGGCGGTTGCGAACGGCGCTGCATGGGCGGCCTGCGGCAGCACCGCCGAGGCGGCCAGCGCGCAGCCCAACGCCACGACCGAACGGCGGACGGAAACGGTCATCTTCATGTTGGCCTCCTCCGGGAAGCGCCTGTAACACGACGCGCATCGCTGCGCAGGGTAAGCGCCACGCCTCGGTCGATGCGAAGCGTTTCGCCTCGGGAATCCGGCCGGCAGGACCGGACCAAGCAGATCCATCGCGGATCGCGCAGAGCGATCACCACATCTTGGCAGGCTAGCGGAAGGGGCTCCACGACACAACCATGCATGAACTGCACGGACCCGGCCGGCCTTCCCAACGCTCCGACCAACCGCCTGGCTGCATGGCTCGCCAGCCCCTTGATCACGCCCCCGCACCAGCCGCCTCAGGGGAACCCATCAGTTTCCCGCCGGGTCCTTGCCGCGGGTAAAGCCGCGACCGTAGTCATGGTAGTAGGGCTGCACCCGTCCGCGTGGCGCACGGGGCGGTGCGACGGAGACGACATCCTCCTCCACATACCGATAACGCGGGCGCACCGGCGCGTAGCCGTAACCGTAGTCGTCGATCGGACGGTAGCGCGGCGGCGCGTAACCGTAGCCATAAGGCTGGTAGCCATAAGGATCGTAACCGTAGGGGTCGTAGCCATAGCCATAGCGCGGCTGGCTGGCGGCGGCGGCTGCGATTCCGAGCGCGGTCAGGCCCAAGGCCCCTGCGACAATCGCGGTGTTGCGGCGGCCGCGCCAGCTGACGGAGTCCACCTGCGGCAGGGCCGTAACCACATCGCCGCCTGCAAACGTCGCCGCGCCGAGCGGAGCCGCATGCGCAAGCGGCGCCGCCGCGCCCAGCACGCCCAGTGCCACGACAACCGAGCGGGCGCGATGCTTCAATGACAGCTTCCGGGCCATGACAGCCTCCATGTCCGGGCACAACAGCCCGATGGCGAGGTGGCCCGCACCGGGGCTCACCGACAACAGCGCGGACCATCCGCGTCGCCTCCCCTTGTAGGACGGCCGGCATAAATCGCGCCTGAACCAATTGTGGCTGAATTGCAGCCGCGCGCGTCTGCCCGCATCGGCCTGATCGCCGCCGCAGCGACAGAGCGCCTCGCGGCACGCTCGCAGACCCTGTTGCGGCCGCGAGGCGCCACCGACGCAGGTCGGCCCTGCAGCGGGTGCACTTGCCGGGCGGCCGCGGCCCATGCGACGCGACATCGCCACGCTTCCATCACCCGCTGCGTTCGCGTCGCGGCCACAACCACCCGCCTGCCGGTGCCCAACCTTCTTCTCAGTCTCGCCTCGGTGTTTCTGGTGATCGCCGTGGGCGTCGGGACGCGACGCCTCGCGCTGATCGATGATGACGCCTGGAGGGGCTTCGAGGCGGTGACCTACCGTTTGCTGTTTCCGGCGGTGATCATCCACACCCTCGCGATGGCGCCGTTATCCGGTGCACAGGTGCTGCCGATGGCCGGCGCGCTCACGGGCGCGATCCTCGTGGTGACGGTGCTGACCCTGGCGATGCGCCACTGGCTCGCGGCGCGCGGCGTCGATGGGCCGACATTCACCTCGATCTATCAGGGCGCGGCGCGCTGGAACACCTTCGTCGCGCTCGCGCTCGCCAGCGCCCAGTTCGGCGCGCAAGGCGTGGCGCTGATGGCGATTGCGATCGCGGCGATGATTCCGCTGCTCAACGTGCTCAGCGTGCTGATCCTCGCTCGCTACGCCAGCGGCACGACGATGACCGCGGGCCAGACCGTCCGCACCCTGATTGCCAACCCGTTCGTCTGGTCCTGCGCGATGGGCCTGGCGCTGAACCCGGTCTCCGGCCTGATGCCGCAGCCGGTCTCCGGCGCACTCGAGATCATGGCCCGGGCCGCTCTCGCGGCTGGCCTGCTGGTCGTCGGCGCGGGGCTCGACCTGTCGCGCCTGGCGCAGCCGCGCCTGCCGCATCTCGTCGCCATCGCACTCAAGCTGGTCGTGATGCCCCTTCTTGTTGCCGGTCTGGCCCGAATCCTCGGCGCGGAAGGACCTGCCTTCCAGGTCGCGATCATCGCCGCGTCTGTTCCCACTGCGACGGCCTCCTACATCCTGGCGCGGCAAATGGGCGGGAACGCGCCGGTGATGGCTGAAATCGTGACGTTACAGACATTGGCAGCGGTGGGGACGCTGCCTCTGGTCATGTCCCTTGCGCTCTGAGGCCTGCAAAAACCGGGGGCTTGAGATGCCAGATTGCATGGCAGTGAGCGACGAAAGTTGTATAATACAACCTTTAGTATATTCTGGTTGTTCCTGATTCCGAAGACAGAACAGGTGTGAGTGTAGATGATGGCCCCAATTCAGAAGACACCGGGTTCACCTTCCGCAGCAGTCCCGGAACGAGACACCGGGGCGGATCCCGGCGCCTTCGAGGCGGAGGCGATCATGCGCCAGGAGGTCGCGTTCTATGCCGCCGATATGAGCGCGGAGCTGGCCAAGATGGCGCGCACGGCCAACCTGCATCTGCTCTCCTATTTCCTTGACATGGCCGCGGCCGAAGCCCGTTCGGCCGGCGACCGTCTGGCGCGCGGCCTGCCGCTTGAGGCCAGCGGGTCCGGACCGTCCGACAAGCCCGACCGGTGAACGGCCGGCCGGAGCCTCGCCCGCCTGCGTTCAGCCTCGCGCATATCCTCCAGCCGCGTCACGCCGGGCGAGGCCTCGCAGCTCCAGATCCATGAGCGTCGCCTGCACCTCCCGCACACTGCGCCCCGAGAGCCGGGCGAGATCATCCACCGCGACGGCGCTGGCGCCCAGAAGCCCGGCGATGCTGGCGTCCCGATCGCCTCCATCCGGCTCCGGCTCGGTGGCGAAGCCTTCCGGGGGCTCGCAGACCTGATGACCGGCGCAAGCCTGCCGCGATGACGCCGCAGACTCTGCCGCTGTGCCATGGGACTCATCGGCTGGAGCCGGCGGCTCGATAATCCAATCCAGCTCGTCGCAGAGCGGGCCGACCGTTGCGCCGTCCGCGGCCTCGAACAATCGGCCCGTGCGGACAGGCACGCCGCCATGCAGCATCGGCTCCAGTTCGGCAACGATGTCCTGAGCATGACGGCAGAGCCGGGCTTCTCCGGCGTAAAGCAGATCGTTGGCGCCTTCCGCCCGCGGGTCGAGCGGGGACCCTGGCACGGCGAACAGTTCGCGCCCCTCGTCAAGCGCAAGCCGCGCCGTGATCAGGGAGCCCGAGCGGCGCGCTGCCTCCACCACCACGACCGCCATCGCCAGCCCGGCGACGATCCGGTTGCGACGGGGAAAGTCCCGCGCGCGAGGCTCCGCCGTGAACGGCATCTCGGACACCGCGGCGCCCGTTGCAAGGATCGCGTCGAGGAGCGGCTCGTTCTCGGCGGGATAGACGCGGCCGTGCCCGCCTGCCAGCACCGCAACCGTGCCCGAGCCGAGACTGGCCCGGTGAGCAGCCGTATCGATGCCGCGCGCCAGCCCGGAGACCACGACAAAGCCCGCCTCCCCCAGATCCCGCGCCAGCATCTGCGTGAAGCGCAGGCCATTGGCCGAGGCGCTGCGCGACCCCACCAGCGCCACCATCGGCCTCGCCAGCACAGCGAGGCTGCCACGCACCGCCAGGATCGGCGGGGCATCGCGGGTGGCGGCGAGCGGCACGGGATAGCCGTCCTCGCCGAGGGCCACGAACCGCACTCCCAGACGACGGCCCTGCTCGATCTCGCGCTCGATATCGGCGGCAGCCGGCGGGCTCACCGGTCGCCCGGCAGCGCGCGACACCTCCGGCAGCGCCTCCAGCGCAGCGCCCGCGCCGCCGAAACGGTTGATCAGCCCTCGAAAGGTCCGCGGGCCCACCCCCTCGGTGCGAAACAGCCGCAGCCAGTCGAAACGCTGGCGGTCCGTCAGGACGATCCCCGCCATGACACCCTTCAGGCCTTCTGCCCGATGCGGCCTTCCGTGCCCTGCATCAGGCGCCGGATGTTGTCGCGGTGCATGAACCAGAGCAGCACCGTCAGTCCCGCCATGAGCGCCGCGACCCGCACCTGACCCATGGCCCAGATGGACACCGGCGTGGCGACCGTCGCCACAAGCGCCGACAGGGACGAATAGCGCGTCACCTTCGCGCAAACGAGCCAGCTCACCGCAAACACCAGCGCACCCACAGGCTGAAGCGCCAGCACGATCCCGAGATAGGTGGCGACCCCCTTGCCGCCGCGAAAGCCCAGCCAGGCCGGAAACAGGTGCCCGATGAAGGCGCCGAACCCCGCCCCGATCGCCGTGCCCTCGCCTCCCAGGCCGAAACCGAGCAGCACGGCGACAGTGCCCTTCAGGGCATCGCCCAGCAGGGTGAGCGCGGCCAGCGTCCTGTTGCCGGAGCGCAGCACATTGGTCGCCCCGATGTTGCCGGAGCCGATGGTGCGCGGATCGGGCCCGCCGCCCAGCCGAGTCACGATGATGCCGAAGGGGATCGAGCCGAGCAGGTAGCCGAACACGAAAGCCAGGATGACGTGAAACCCGTATGCCGCGGCCATGTGTCTGCGCACTCGGTCGATCGTTGAACCTGTCCCGAGCCTAGTCGATCGGTCCCGAGGCGACAAGGTGATGTTCAGGTTTTGTCCAAATCCGGCATAGGCACGCGGGCGCAGCCCTGGCACAAGGCCGGGCGCCGTGAGAGGACATCGCGTCGCTCGGGCCTCAACCTTGCGGCTTCTCCGCAGCCTCCGGCGTCGACGTGGCACCGGGCTCGTCGGTCCGCTTCGTTGTCTTGGAGGCGGTCGATGTCCTGGATCTGCTCGACGTTCTGGCCTTGGCCGTCGGCTTGGCAGCCGTCTTGCGCGCGCCCTTCGCAGCCGGAGCGCTGGCCTGCTTCGCGCGGATGAGGTCGAGGGCCCGCTCGAGCGTCAGCGAATCGGGCGCAAGCCCCCTGGGCAGCGTGGCGTTGATCTTGTCCCAGTTCACATAGGGCCCGTAGCGACCATCGCGCAGCGTGATCGGCCCGCCATCGGGATGATCGCCGAGCTTGCGGCCGGCTGCAGCCGCCCCGCCGCCGATGCGACGCCCGCCGCTTGCGCCGCTTTCCTTGGCGACGATCAGGTCGATGGCGCGGTTGGCGCCAATCTCGAGGATGTCGTCATCCTTGCCGATGCTGGCGTAGGTCTTGCCGTGCCGCAGGTAAGGCCCGAAGCGCCCGATGCCGGCGAGGATCGGCTCGCCGCTCTCGGGGTGGCGCGCCACCTCGCGGGGCAACGAGAGCAGCGCCAGCGCCCGCTCCAGCGTCAGCGTCGCCGGTGCAACGCCCTTCGGCAGCGTCTGGCGCTTGGGCTTTTCGCCGTCGCCGAGCTGCACGTAAGGCCCGAAACGACCCTCGCGCACGGTGACGTCCTGACCGGTGTCGGGGTCCTTGCCAATCAGGCGCACGCCGGGGCCGAGCCCCCCCTCCGTGCTGCCCTCGCCATCGGGGGACGGGGCGGCCATGGGTCGGGTGTAGCGACATTCCGGATAGTTGGAACAGCCGATGAAGCCGCCGGTCTTCGAGAACCGCAGGCCGAGACGGCCCGTGCCGCAGGACGGGCAGCGGCGCGGATCGACCCCATCGGCGCGCGCCGGAAACAGATGCGGGCCGAGCGCCTCGTCGAGCCGGTCGATGACCTCGCCGGTGCGCAGATCCTTCGCGCCGGCGATCGCTGCGGAGAACTCCTCCCAGAAGGCGCGCATGACCTCCTTCCAGTCGATCTCGTTGTTGGAAATGCGATCGAGCTCGTTCTCGAGGCCGGCCGTGAAATCGTACTCCACGTAGCGGTTGAAGAAGCTTTCCAGGAAGGCGGAGAGCACGCGGCCGGTGTCGCTGGCATGCAGCCGGTTCTTCTCGACGCGGACATAGTCGCGGTCGCGCAGAAGCTGCAGGATCGAGGCATAGGTCGAGGGCCGGCCAATACCGAGTTCCTCCATCCGCTTCACGAGGCTGGCCTCGGAATAGCGCGGCGGCGGCTCGGTGAAGCTCCGGTCGGCCCTGATCTCCTTCGCCCGCAGCGTCTCGGCCGTGCTCATCGGAGGCAGGCGCTTGCCGTCCTCCTCGGTGGGATCGTCCTGGCCTTCCTGATAGAGCCTGAGGAAGCCATCGAACAGGATGACCTGCCCCGTGGCGCGCAGCTCCAGCAGACGACCGCCCACCCTCGCGGCGATGTCGACCGTGGTCCGCTCGATCTGCGCCGACTCCATCTGGCTGGCGATGGTGCGCTTCCAGATGAGTTCGTAGAGCTTCGCCTGATCCGGCTCCAGCGCGCGCGCCACATGGGCGGGCAACCGGCCCATGTCGGTCGGGCGAATCGCCTCGTGCGCTTCCTGCGCGTTCTTCGCCTTGGCGGTGTACTTGCGCGGAACGTCGGGCACGTAGCCGGCGCCGAACTCCTGGCCGATGATGCGGCGGGCTGCAGCGATGGCGGACCCGTCCATGTCGACCCCATCGGTTCGCATGTAGGTGATGCGCCCCACCGTCTCGCCGCCGATATCGAGGCCCTCATACAGCCGCTGCGCGGTCTGCATGGTGCGGGCGGGCGCAAAGCCCAGCTTCCTGGAGGCTTCCTGCTGCAAGGTCGATGTCTGGAAAGGCGGCTGCGGATGGCGCTTCACCGGCTTGGCCTCGATGCCGGTCACCTCATAGGTCGCAGCCTCCAGCGCGGCCTTGAACGCGGCTGCCTCCTCGCCCGTGCCGATGTCGAGGCGCGCGATCTTCCTGCCGTCCGCGCCGACCAGCTTCGCCTCGAACGTCGCACCGCGCAGGGTCTGCATCAGCGCGGTCACGGTCCAGTATTCGCGCGGACGGAAGGCCTCGATCTCCCGTTCGCGGTCGACCACCAGGCGCAACGCCACCGATTGCACGCGGCCAGCGGATTTCGCCCCCGGAAGCTTGCGCCACAGCACCGGCGAAAGGGTGAAGCCGACGAGATAGTCCAGCGCGCGGCGCGCCAGGTAGGCGTCGACCAGCGCCTGATCGACCTGTCGCGGGGCCTTCAGCGCGGCCTGCACGGTCTCCTTGGTGATGGCGTTGAAGGTCACGCGCTCGACCGGCACGTCCTTGAGTGCGCGCTTCTCCTTCAGCGCCTCCAGCACATGCCAGGAGATCGCCTCTCCCTCGCGATCCGGGTCCGTGGCGAGGATGAGCTTTTCGGCGCCCTTCACCGCCTTGGCGATCTCGGAGAGCTGCTTCGCGCCGCGTCCCTCGAGCTCCCATTGCATGGCGAAATCCTCGTCGGGCTTCACCGATCCGTCCTTGGGCGGCAGATCGCGGATATGCCCGAACGAGGCCACGACCTGGTAGTCGGAGCCGAGATACTTGTTGATCGTCTTGGCCTTGGCAGGCGATTCGACCACCAGCACTTTCATGGACTTGCCGCGCGATCCTGTGGAAGCGAAAGGCCCTGGGACGGATCGTGCAAAGGGCACGGAGGCTTGCCCGCCCCCGGCACGAAGGCGGCCGGAAACTGGTGCAAGCGGCAACGGAAGTCAAATGGCGATCGGCGGGCAGGGACAGGATACCCCGGCCCACGACAACCCGAGGACGCGATGAACCGCAAGGGGCGCGAGAGCGTAGACAACCGCGCGGAAAGGGGACAACCTTTCCCTGCGTTCTCTGGCAAACTCGTGATGCCACATCGGCGCGCGATCGCGTATTCTCCCGGCAGGAGGCACGGACCATGGATCGAGACTCACCCCAGCCGCACGACGACAGTGCGCCGGCACGGGACCCGGCCATCGGGGGGCGGATCGATCCGCTGTTCTCGCTGATCGGCTGGAATGCCTTGATGGGGGCTGGTGTCGGCGCACTGTTCACGGTCGGGCTGATCTGGTCCGATGCGGCGAAGATCGCGACGCTTGCCAGCCGGCAGGGCATGGAGTTCATCACCTATCTGCTGCTGTTCGTCGCCTTCATGGCGCTGGGGGCGGGCGTGATGGTCGCCTCCGCCGTGATGATGCAGCGGCAGGACGATGACGGCGTGCGCGGGGGCGGTCGTGGCGGACGCCTGCCCGCGGATGACCAGCCCCGCGGCCAGCTCATTGCCGCGCCCGTGAGGGTCCGCAACGATCGTCATCACTGAGGATCGCGACCGCACGCGCAGCGCATCGAGCCCGTCCGGTGCCAACGGACGGTCGACGAACGACGATCCCGCCTTGCGACCCGGCGAGCCAGGGTCTAAGCGACGGTGTCGATGACCCATTCCGGCCACCCGCCCGTGACCTTCCAGCGCAGGCACCTCATCGGCATCCAGGGGCTCAACCGCCTGGAGATCGAGAGCCTGCTCGACCTTGCCGATTCCTATGTCGACCTGTCGCGCCAGGTCGAGAAAAAGACGGCGACGCTTCGCGGGCGCACGCAGATCAACCTGTTCTTCGAGGCTTCGACCCGCACACAGGCTTCATTCGAGCTGGCGGGAAAGCGTCTCGGCGCCGACGTCATGAACATGAGCGTCGGCAATTCCTCGGTGAAGAAGGGCGAGACGCTGATCGACACCGCCGCGACGCTGAATGCGATGCGGCCCGATATCATCATCGTGCGCCACCATGCCGCCGGCGCGGTGGAGCTCCTGTCGCGCAAGGTCGACTGCTCGGTCGTCAACGCGGGTGACGGCGCACACGAGCACCCGACGCAGGCGCTGCTCGACGCGCTCACCATCCGCCGCAACAAGGGTCGGATCGAGGGGCTCGTCGTGGCCATTTGCGGCGACATCCTGCACAGCCGCGTCGCGCGCTCAAATCTCATCTGCCTGTCGGCGCTGGGGGCGCAGGTGCGGCTCGTCGCGCCGCCGACGCTGGTTCCGCCCGGCTTCGAGTCGCTCGGCGTGCCGATCTTCACAGACATGAGGAAGGGGCTGGAAGGGGCCGACATCGTGATGATGCTGCGGCTCCAGCGCGAGCGCATGGCCGGCTCCTACATCCCTTCGGCGAAGGAGTATTTCCGTTATTACGGGCTCGACGCGGACAAGCTGGCCCATGCCAGGCCGGACGCCCTGGTGATGCACCCCGGTCCGATGAATCGCGGCGTCGAGATCGCCACCGACATCGCCGACGGCGCGCAATCGCTGATCCGGGAGCAGGTCGAGATGGGTGTGGCCGTGCGCATGGCCGTGCTCGATGCGCTGATCGGGGGCCTGCGCAATGGCTGAGATCGCCCTGACGAATGCGCGGCTCATCGACCCGGCCTCGGGCACGGACAGGCCGGGCGGCGTTCTGGTCCGAGACGGCATCATCGCGGCGGTCGGACGCGAGGTCGGACCCGGCAACCTGCCCGCCGGGGCCGTGGTGCGGGACTGCGCAGGGCTTGCCCTGGCGCCGGGCCTGATCGACCTCTCGGCCTTCGTCGGCGAGCCCGGCGCGGAACATCGCGAGACGCTGCGCACCGCGTCGGAAGCGGCGGCAGCCGGCGGCGTCACAACCATCGTGACGCGGCCGGACACCGATCCGCCCGTGGACGACCCGGCGATCATCGACTTCATCAAGCGCCGCGCCCGCGACAAGGCCTTTGTGAACGTCCGGCCGGCGGCGGCGCTGACAAAGCGACTCGCCGGGCAGGAGATGACCGAGTTCGGCCTGCTGATCGAGGCCGGCGCGGTGCTGTTCACCGACGGTCCGCGATCGGTGATGAATGCGCAGGTGATGAACCGGGCGCTGACCTACGCCCGCGCCTTCGACGCGTTGATCGTCCACCATCTCGAGGACGCATACCTGCGTGGCGAAGGTGTGATGAACGAGGGCGAATTCGCATCGCGTCTCGGCCTTCATGGCATCCCGCGCGAGGCGGAGACGATCATGCTGCAGCGCGACCTCGCGCTGGTGGCGCGCGCAACGCGGGGTTCCGCCGGCGCTCGCTACCACGCCAGCATGATCTCCTGCCCCGAAAGCGTGGCGCTGATCCGCCGCGCCAAGGCAGCCGGTCTGCCCGTGACCTGCGGGGTCTCGATCAATTCGCTGACGCTGAACGAGAACGACGTCGGCGCCTATCGCACCTTCTGCAAGCTCACCCCGCCGCTTCGCACGGAGGACGAGCGCCTCGCGCTCGTGGAGGCGCTGGCGGACGGAACCATCGACGTCATCGTCTCGGACCACGACCCGCAGGATGTGGAGACCAAGCGCCAGCCCTTCGCGGAAGCTGCCAACGGCGCGCTGGGGCTCGAAACCATGCTGTCGGCAGGTCTCAGGCTGGTCCATGCCGGGCAGATCGCGCTGCCCCGGCTGCTCGCGGCCATGAGCGCACAACCGGCGCGGCTGATCAACTCGCCGGCCGGGCGGCTCGCCGTCGGCGCGCCGGCCGATCTCATCCTGATCGACACCGACCTGCCCTTCGTGGTCGACAAGATGCAGCTGAAAAGCCGCTCGAAGAACTCGCCCTTCGACGGTGCGCGGCTGACCGGCCGGGCCGTGATGACGATGGTCGCGGGCAAAATCGTCAGCGGCCCGGAAGCTGTCAGCGGCTGATCGTGAACTTCTGGAAGCCCCGGGCGAGCACGGGCTTCTTCGATGACAGAATGCGGGAATTGATACCCTGCCAGCCGATCTCGCCCGACAGCCGTCCGTATTCGATCTTGGGGCAGCGGTTCATCACCACCTTGACGCCTTTCGCCTCGGCGCGCGCGGCCGCCTCGTCGTTGCGGACGGCGAGCTGCATCCAGATCACCTTCGGCAACGGCTGAAGCATCAGCGCCTCGTCGGTGATCGGGCCGGCGGCTTCGGCGTTGCGGAAGATCTCGACCATGTCGAGCGGGCCCGGCACGTCGGCGAGTCTGCCGTAGACCACGCGACCGAGCAGCGTCTGACCGGCAAGACCCGGATTGACCGGGTGAACCGCGTAGCCCCGTTCGAGCAGGTATTTCATCACGATGTAGCTCGGCCGCGCCTCGTTGGCGGACGCGCCGACCAGGGCAATCGTTCGCACGTCCGTCAGGACATCGCGGATGTAGCCGTCATCATAGGCATCATGGTTCATGCGCCAAAGGTGCCAAGCGGCGCGGCGCGCCGCAAGGGGCGTTACCGCATGGGGGCAACGCGACAAATGACGGTCAGCTGCGCAAGCCGTTCAGGAACGGCCGCGCGGCCTCGAGCACCGGGCGGCATTGCGGGGCGGCCTGGAGAATCACCTGCTCGGGCGAGATCATGCGGATCGAGACACTGACCATGGTCGTGCCAGGCGCGCTCGGCTAGCGCCGGCGCCGCCGCCTGCCCGCAACGGGCCAACTGCTGCACGACGGCCTTGGGCGCTCAGGCCACGCGCAGCGTCTGGTTCATTTCGGCCACGAACGGGTCGATCACCAGAAAGCCGAACACGGAAACAGAAAATCCTGAAGCATGGCGCGGGTCCGTAACCTTGTCCGACAAGGATGGCGACTGCTCACGCAGGTGGGAGCGGGCGCACACCCTAACCACCTCCCGGGACGTTTGGTCGCGGCTTAGCCGCGCCAGACCGGCTCGCGCTTGTCCATGAAGGCACCGATGCCCTCGATGGCATCGCGGTGCAGCATGTTCTCGACCATCACGCGGCTGGCGTGGCGATAGGCCTCGGCCAGCGGCATTTCGGCCTGCTCGTAGAAGGCGCGCTTGCCGATGGCGACTGTCGCCGGGCTTTTCGACGCGATCAGCCGGCCCATGCGCTGCGCCTCGGCAAGCACCTCGCCCGCCGGCGCGACCCGGTTGACAAGGCCCATGCGGGCGGCATCCTGCGCCGGCAGCATGTCGCCCAGAAGCAGCATCTCCATCGCATGCTTGCGCGACAGGTTGCGCGACAACGCCACCATCGGCGTGGAGCAGAACAGGCCGATATGAACGCCGGGCGTGCAGAAGCGCGCGCCCTCCCCCGCAACGGCGAGATCGCAGCTTGCGACGAGCTGGCAGCCGGCAGCCGTTGCAACACCCTCGACCGCCGCGATCACCGGCTGCGGCAGCGCCACGATGGCCTGCATCATCGCCGCGCAGCGCCCGAGAATGTCCTCGAAATAGGCACGCCCGCGATCGGGGTCGGCGCGGCGCGCGCTCATCCCCTTCAGGTCATGTCCCGCCGAGAAGACGGGTCCGTTGGCCGCAAGCACCACGGCGCGGATGGAATTGTCGCCCGCGATGCGCTCCAACGCCAGCGACAGCTCCGCGATCAGCGCCTCGCTCAGCGCGTTGCGCGCCTGCGGACGATTGAGGGTGAGCGTCGCAACGCCGGCATCGTCGGCGCGCAGCAGGATGGGCGGCGCATGCATCGTCATGCCATCGAGCCTAGCACGGGTCGCCGACAGGCGTCATCATCAAGCAAGCGTTTCGCCGGGTGGTGCGGCGCAAGCAGGTCGTCGGCGGGCTTGACCCGCCGATGTCGCCCGTGTGCATGGCGCTCTCAGCCATGCTGCTCCCGGTCCTTGTCGGTGGCCGTTCGCACCCCATCCGTTGCGCGCCCCGCCCCGATATGGCTGATGGCGCGCATGAGCATGATGACGGCGGCCGAGGTGTCGGCCTTTCTCGATCGCGAGTTCCCGCAGATCCACCATGGTGGGCGGACCTACTTCGTCGACAGCGTCGGACCGATGACCGCGACGCTGCGCTGCCGCTACCACGAGCGCCATATCCGCCCCGGCGGCACGATCTCGGGCCCCACCATGATGGCGCTGGCGGATCTGGCGCTCTATGTCGCCATCCTGGCCGAAATCGGCCCGGTGGCGCTGGCGGTGACGACCAATCTCTCGTTCAACTTCCTGCGCAAGCCGGACCGGCGCGACCTGATCGCAACCTGCAACCTGCTGAAGCTCGGCAAGCGGCTGGCGGTCGGCGAGGTGCTGATCCGCTCGGACGGCTCCGACGCGCTGGTCTGCCACGCCACCGGCACCTATTCCATCCCGGAACATCGCGGCTGACTGCGGTATTATGATACCGCACTAGCCAATTGGCTGTTTTATCCGACGAATTGCTGCGCACAGCGCCCCCCCAGCCGATTGACAGGCCGGCAGCAACAGCCCATAAGCAGCGTCAACGCCGCCGGTCTCTCCGGCGGCGCATCCGTTCACGCAACCTCAATCAAGGGCCAGGGGTCTGTCATGACAGCTCTCACCACGGCGACACGGTCGCTGAAGCCCGCCGAGGTCGACAAGAAGTGGGTGGTGATCGACGGTTCCGGCCTCGTGGTCGGTCGTCTGGCCTCGCTGGTCGCGTTGCGTCTGCGCGGCAAGCACAAGCCCTCCTTCACGCCCCATGTCGACTGCGGCGACAACGTTATCGTCATCAACGCCGAGAAGGTGCTGCTGACAGGCCGCAAGCGCGACCAGAAGGTCTATTACCACCACACCGGCTATATCGGCGGCATCAAGGAGCGGTCGGCCAAGTTCATCCTCGAAGGCCGCTTTCCGGAGCGCATCGTGGAGAAGGCCGTGCAGCGGATGCTGCCGCGCGGGCCGCTCGGCCGCAAGCAGCTCGGCAATCTGCGCGTCTACAAGGGCGCGTCGCACCCCCATGAGGCGCAGCAGCCCGAAGTGGTGAACGTCGCTGCCCTGAACCGCAAGAATGCGAGGGCCTGATTATGGCTGACACGCTCCAGTCTCTCGACCAGCTCAAGGGCGCGATGGCGCCGGCCGCCCAGCCGGAAGCTCCGGTCCACGTGCAGAAGCTCGACAAGTTCGGGCGCGCCTACGCCACGGGCAAGCGCAAGGATGCGGTCGCCCGCGTCTGGATCAAGCCCGGTTCGGGCAAGGTGGTCATCAACGGACGCGACCTGACGGTGTATTTCGCCCGTCCGGTGCTGCGCCTGATCCTCAACCAGCCCTTGCAGGTTGCCAACCGCGAGGGACAATACGACATCACGGTGGCGGTGAAGGGCGGCGGTCTCTCCGGCCAGGCCGGCGCGGTTCGTCACGGGCTGTCCAAGGCGCTGACCTACTACGAGCCCGAGCTGCGCGGCCCGCTGAAGAAGGCCGGCTTTCTCACCCGCGACAGCCGCGTGGTCGAGCGCAAGAAATACGGTCGCGCCAAGGCCCGCCGCAGCTTCCAGTTCTCGAAGCGCTGATCGGCGCGTTTCATTCGCACCATGCGAAAGGCCGGGCTCTCGCCCGGCCTTTTGCATGTCAGCGGCTGGGATGCGCGGCCCCGACGGGTGCGCGCACGCGCCATCAATCCAGCTTGAACTTGTCGAACTGGCGATGCTCGCCGTGGATCCTGCGCACGGTGCCGGTGATCGAGCGGTAGACGATGGTCTCGGTCTCGATCACATCCTTGCCCATCTTCACGCCCGCGAGCAGCGCGCCGTCGGTGACGCCGGTGGCGGAGACGATGACGTCGCCGGAGGCCATCTCGGACATGTCGTATTTCTTGTTCGGGTCCTTGACGCCCATCTTGAAGGCGCGGTCGCGCTTCTCCTGGGTGTCTAGGATGAGGCGCCCCTGCATCTGGCCGCCGACGCAGCGCAGCGCCGCCGCCGCCAGAACGCCCTCCGGCGCGCCACCGATGCCGAGATAGATGTCGATGCCGGTCTTCTCGGGCATGGTGGTGAAGATCACGCCGGCGACATCGCCGTCGGTGATCAGGCGGATCGAGGCGCCGGTGCGGCGCACGGCGGCGATCAGTTCGGCATGACGCGGGCGGTCCATGATCAGCGCCGTCACCTCGTGCGGCCTGACGCCCTTGGCCTTCGCGATGGCATGGATATTGTCCTCCGGCGGAGCGTCGAGATCGACCACGCCGGTGGGATAGCCCGGACCGATCGCGATCTTGTTCATGTAGACGTCCGGCGCATAGAGCAACGTGCCGGCGTTGGCCATGGCCATCACGGCGATGGCGCCCGGCATGTCCTTGGCGCAGAGCGTGGTGCCCTCGAGCGGGTCGACCGCGATGTCCACCTTGGGGCCGCGCCTGGTGCCCACCTTCTCGCCGATGAACAGCATCGGCGCCTCGTCGCGCTCGCCCTCGCCGATGACGATCTCGCCATCGATCGGCAGCTTGTTCAGTTCGCGGCGCATGGCGTCCACCGCCGCCTGGTCCGCCGCCTTCTCGTTGCCGCGCCCGCGCAAGGTCGCCGAGGCCACCGCCGCTCGTTCGGTGACACGGACGAGCTCCATCGACAGGACGCGTTCGATCACCTGGCCGGATTGGATGGTAAGATCGGTCATGGGCAGGTGTCCTCGGGCGATGAACGGATTGTGATGACGCCCACGCCCTTAACGAAGGGGGGCGTCGCCGGCAATGGGCATCTGCGCCGGACTGGCAGGCCGGTGCGCCACCGGCTGCGCGCGCAAGGCCCGTTCACCCCTTGCCCGTCGCCCAATGCCGCAACCGGAAAGCGCGCCCGGCAAGGACACGCTCTCCCCATTTCCAGTTGGACATGAAGCCCGCATCAGGTCATGCGGCGCTCGGTGCCGCGCAGCATGAAGAACAGGCCACCCGCCAGCAGCAGGTGGAACTGGCTGGCGACGATCGGATCGGTTACGGATGTCCCGTCGACCACCACCAGCAAGCCGGCGACGACGGCTGCGACGGCGAAGCCCCTCAGTCCCGTTCGATGCGGATCACCTGCGGCGCCTCGGCGATGTGGCCGTCGGCCATGATGCGCTCCACGGCGCTGCGGATCGCGGCTTCGGTGGTGGCATAGGTGATGAGCACGACCGGCACAGGCTGGCCGGAGCGGCCCTTGGGGTCGCTCTGGGCTGCGCTTTCCGATCGTTTCTGCACGATGCTTTCCAGGCTGATGTCAGCCTCGGCCATCCGTGTGGCGATACCGGCGGCGGCGCCGGGGCGATCCAGCGCGGAGAGGCGGACATAATAGCCGCCCTCATGGCGCTGCATCGGCGCGCGGGGCAGCTTCTCAAGCCGAGACACGGGCAGGCCGAAGGGCGCGCCGAAACGTCCGCGCGCCACATCGGCGATGTCGGCCACCACGGCGGACGCCGTCGGTCCGCCGCCCGCGCCGGGGCCGACGAGGGTCAACTGGCGAACCGCGTCGGCATCGATGGTGACGGCGTTGGTCACGCCCATCACCTGCGCCAAAGCCGAGGATTTCGGCACCATCGTGGGGCCGACGCGCTGCTCGATGCCTGCGCTGGTGCGCTCGGCGACGCCCAGCAGCTTGATGCGGTAGCCGAGTTCGTCGGCCATCTTCAGATCCAGCGGCGAGATCGCGGAAATGCCCTCGACGTGGATCGCGTCGGCGTCGATCTCGACCCCGAAGGCGAGGCTCGTCAGAAGGCTCAACTTGTGGGCCGTGTCGAAACCCTCGACGTCGAAGGTCGGATCGGCCTCGGCGTAACCGAGTCGCTGCGCGTCCTTCAGGCACTCGGCGAAGGTCAGCCCCTCCTGCTCCATGCGCGAGAGGATGTAGTTGCAGGTGCCGTTGAGGATGCCGGAGACTTGCGTGACCGTGTTCCCGGCCAAGGCCTCGCGTAAGGTCTTGATGACAGGGATGCCGCCGGCGGACGACGCCTCGAAGGCGAGGGCCACGCCCTTTTCCTCCGCAATCTTCGCTTGCGCGAGGCCATGGCGGGAGAGCATCGCCTTGTTGGCAGTCCCGACGTGCTTGCCCGCAGCCAGTGCGGCGTCGACGGCGGCCTTTGCAGGGCCATCCGCGCCGCCCCTCAGCTCCACCCGGCAATCGATTCCCGGTCCGCGCGCCATCGCCACCGGGGCATCGGGCCAGCGGAAGGGCGACACATCCACGCCGCGATCTCGGCTGCGGTCCCCCGCCTAGAAGGCGGCTGCCCCCCCCGTCCCACGCCACCCGGTG
>CAZDUL010000152.1:0-4884 GCA_964508635.1 uncultured Allobosea sp.
CCTTACGTCCGCCCCGGCCAGATCGCGCGCGGCGCACCCCCGCCCCGCGCCGGCCTCGATCCCATGACCGGCGATGCGGTGCAGCCACCTGCCGTTGCGCCGCGCCATCGTCAGGCCGCTTTCGGCGGTAATGAGCAGGAAGGCCGGGCCATCGAGCGGGTTCTCGATCCGCGCTTCCAGAGGCAGGAGGTCGCTTATGATGGCCGCCACCCGCCTGGCACGATCATCATCGACACGCCGCAGCGCTTCCTGTTTCTCGTGCTGCCGAACGGCCGGGCGCTGCGCTACGGCATCGGCGTGGGCCGCCCCGGCTTCGAATGGGCGGGGGTCAAGTCCATCACGCGCAAGGCAGAATGGCCCGATTGGCGTCCGCCTCCGGCCATGCTCAAGCGCCGCCCGGACCTGCCGCGCTTCATGGAGGGCGGTCCCGACAATCCGATGGGCGCGCGCGCGCTCTATCTCGGCTCGTCGCTCTACCGCATCCACGGCACCAACGAGCCTCACACCATCGGCCAGGCAGTGTCCTCCGGCTGCATCCGCATGACCAACGACGACGTGATCGATCTCTACGACCGCGTGCGCGTCGGCGCGCGGGTGATCGTCATCTGATCGCACCGCGTTGACCGGTTCGCCGGCTCCCTGCCGCCCGACGCGCGCTGTGGGTCCTCTGCGGCGGACCTTGATCGCCCACCCTCCCCGCCAGGAGGGCGGGCGTTTTCGTGCGCGCACGCTCCCTCGCGCTGATCGCAAAAGGACCGGCAGCCCGTATGGGCCCGACGGTCTTCTGATCCGAAGGAACCGGCGCACGCAGTTCGTGCGCCGGCGATGTGCGGGCCTCAGGCCCAGTCGTCGCCCCCGGCGTCCATCCCGCCATCGTCCATCATGCCCGGATCCTCGTAGGACGCGGGCTCGGCCTGCGCCATCGCGCCATCGGCCGGCGCGGCAGCGGCCGCAGATGGATCATTGCCGGAGAACGCATTCATCAGCACGTTGCCGAGGATCATGCCGCCGGCCACGCCGGCAGCCGTGGCCATCGCGCCGGCGAGGAAGCCGCCGCCCTGGCGCTGCTGTCCCCACGGGCCGGCGTTTGCGGCCTGGTTCGCCCACGGCCCGCCAGCGCCCGCGCCCACAGGGCCAGGTGCGCCGGGCATGCCGGGACGGGCCATGGCGCCGGCCATCGGCGCGCCGACCGCAGCGCCCATGGGTCGCTGCATCGGCTGAGGCTGCTGGCGCCCGCCGCCGAACAGGCCCGACAGGAAACCGCCACCGCCCTGCGGCTGGCTGCGAAGCTGTTGCACCTCAGCCTGTAGCTGCTCGATCTGTGCGTTCAGGTTGAGCAGCGCCTGCTCCTGAACATAGATCGCCTGCGCCATGACATAGGGCGCATAGGGTTGCTGCGCGATCCGCTCCTTGATGAAGCGGTCCGCCTCAGCATCGATCGGCTGGTTCTGGGCCTGCTTGAGCCGATCAAAAATGCCGGCGATTACGTCGCGTTCCTGCGGCGTCATCGATTATCTCCTCTGGTCGAGCGGCCGCATGTGCGGGGATTGGCCGCCGCGACAGGACATGGTTCGTCCAGGGATCGCTCGCAAGGGCGTACAAGGCCAGCTTAAACACATGCGGCCGAGGCGTTTTGCTCAAGCGGACGTTCGTTGCGCGCAAGAGATCCATCGCGCAGCAGAAAAAACCCGGGCGCTGGACACGCCCGGGGTGGGAAGTTTTCAGTCCGTGATGATCAAGGCGGAAAGGTCGCGAGATGTCAGCCCGACGCGCTGCCCAAGGCGCCGACCGGGCAAACGTCTCAATAGCTGCCGACCGGCGCCCAGGCCTTCGAGCCCGGATGGGTCATGACCTGGCGATGGCGTGTTTCGTAGACGGGCGGGACGTGCTCGTAGGCGACGGACGCCGGCCGCACCACGACGCGGCGCGTGCGCTCGGCGGTGATGGCGGGGATGGTCTCGTGCACGACCTGCGCCTCACGCACCACGACGGTGCGGTGATGCGTGGCATATTTCGCCGGAACCGTGACCCAGCAGCCGATGACGCGGCCATGGGCGTCATGGCTCACCTGCCAGACCTTGCGGGCTGGCGACACCATCACCGTCTCCGCCTTCGTGGCAAGCACGGCCGGGATGTGGCGGGCGACGGTCTGCGCCGGCCGAACCACGACCGTTTCGGTGACATGGCCATATTCGGCCGGGATGTGACGGGCGACCGTGTGGCCAGGCCGCACAAGCACCTGCTCGCTCACCGTTGCGTAGGTCGGCGGGGTCCTGACCAGCTGGTAGCAGTGAGAGCCGGCGCAGTGGCCTCCGGCAGCGGCGGCGCTCAAGCCAGCAGCAAGGGTGGCGGCGACAAGGGCGGAAACCGACGCGAACCTGACCATGACAACCTCTTCCTGTCGGCGACGTGTCTGCTGACGCCGTCCGTGTTGCAAGACCAGGTGGCAGGAAACCGCGAGGACAACAAGGTTAACTTCGAACTAGGGTAAAATTAACCAGTTTGCCGTTGCAGACCCGATTTCTATTCGGCATGACCTCGAACACCGGCTCTGCGTTGCTGCGTCATCTGGTCCACCTGATGCAACGCACACGGGGCGGACCGGCCGCGCCCTGGTGCCCGATCCCGCATGGGCGCGATTGCGTCCCGCAACGGGACAGGGTTTATAGACAGTTGCCTCAGGCCGACACGCCCGGACGCGGATGCGCTCCGCCGACGTCGCCGCAAGGCCATCTCGAGGGATGCGAGGCGTGGAGTTCCGCAGGAAGACGCTCTGGATGAGGCTGAGGCGCTTCGCCCTCGGGGCGGACGCCGCGCTCGATTCCGCGCTGCATGCCGCCGGACGCATTGCGGGGGAGCGTTACGAACGGTTCCGCAGCCTGATGGGGCGGCTGCACGTATCGGGCCCGGCGCGGCTTCTCACCGAGGGTGCCAGCGAGGCGCTCACCATCGGGCTGGCGGGCGTCACGATACTGGCGGTCATGGCGCAGGCCGCCGTCAGGCAGGCCAATCACGACTTCCTGAGCCGCCAGCCCCTCGCCGTGACCTTTCTCGATCGCTACGGCTCCGAGATCGGCCATCGCGGCATCCGCATCGACAATTCGGTGCGGCTCGAGCACTTGCCCGACCACCTGATCAAGGCCGCTCTTGCGACCGAGGATCGCCGCTTCTACGACCACTTCGGGATCGATCCGATCGGTCTTGCGCGTGCGCTCACCGTCAACGCGCGGGCATCGGGCGTGGTGCAGGGCGGCTCCACCATCACCCAGCAGCTCGCGAAGAACCTCTTCCTGTCGAACGAGCGCTCGATCGATCGCAAGATCAAGGAAGCCTTCCTGGCGATCTGGCTCGAGCAGCGGCTGAGCAAGGAGGAGATCCTCAAGCTCTATCTCGACCGCGCCTATATGGGCGCCGGCCTGTTCGGCGTCGGCGCCGCGGCCGAACACTATTTCGGCAAGTCGGTCAAGGACGTGACGCTGGCGGAATCGGCAATGCTGGCGGGCCTGTTCAAGGCGCCGACGCGCTTTGCCCCTCACATCAACCTTCCAGCGGCGCGCGCGCGCGCCAGCGATGTGCTGTCCAACATGGTCGAGGCGCGATTCATCACCGCCGGCCAGGCGGAGAGCGCGCGCCGCAATCCGGCGACGCCGGTCGATCGGGGCCGCGAGTCATCGCCGGACTACTACCTCGACTGGGCCTTCGACAGCGTCTCCGCCATGGCCGACGCCGGCCTGTTCGGGGCGGAGCGGAATCTGATCGTCAAGACGCCGCACGATCCGGCCATCCAGGCCCGTGCCGAACAGGCCGTGGAGCAGATCCTGCGCCGTCACGGGCCGGACTACGGCGTGACCCAGGCCGCTGTCGTCACCATGGATCTCGACGGCGGCGTGCGGGCCATGGTGGGCGGGCGCGACTACGGGGCCAGCCAGTTCAACCGCGCCGTTGCGGCCGCCCGCCAGCCGGGCTCGTCGTTCAAGACCTTCGTCTACACGGCCGCGCTGATGCAGGGTCTGTACAAGCCGGGGAGCATCGTCACCGACGCGCCCGTGTGCATCGGCAACTGGTGTCCCAACAACTACGGGCGCTCCTTCGCCGGCGCGATGCCGCTGACCGTGGCCATGGCGAAATCGATCAACACCATCCCCGTGCGAATGTCGATCCAGATGGGCCGCGCGCTGGGCGAGACGCATGACGCGCGCGCCGCCGCGCTCGGCCGCCGGCGCATCATCGAGGTGTCGCGGCTGATGGGCCTCACCTCGACGCCTCTCACCGATTCCGTCGCGCTGCCGATCGGAGCAGCGGAGGTGACCGTGCTGGACATGACGACCGGCTTCGCCACCCTCGCCAGCGGCGGTCTCCACACCAGGCCCCATGCGGCCATCGAGGTGATGACCAGCACAGGCGAGGTGATCTGGCGGCGGGACCGCGATGCCCCGCGCCGTCACCAGGTCATTCCGCCGGCGGTCGCGCAGGACATGAACCATATCCTGTCCAAGGTGCCGACCGAGGGCACAGGCCGACGCGCTGCCCTCGATGGCGTGATCTCGGCCGGCAAGACCGGCACCACCAATGGCTACAAGGATGCCTGGTATGTCGGCTACACCGGCAACATGGCGACCGGTGTCTGGTTCGGGAACGACGATTCCAGCGAGACCAACAACATGACCGGCGGCTCGCTGCCGGCGATGACCTTCCGCGAGATCATGGCCTTCGCCCATCAGGGCCTCGATCTGAAGCCGATTCCCGGGGTGACGCCGCCGGGCCCCGCCGATCCGCGCAAGCCGGCGCCCGTTGAAAGCCCGGCCCTGGTGGTTGCGAGCACCGACCGGATCGAGCAGCTCAAGACCGGGCACCTGTCGCGTCGCTCCTTCGAGGTCATCAGCG
>CAZDUL010000153.1:0-6259 GCA_964508635.1 uncultured Allobosea sp.
CGGCTTGCGATCCCACCCCGGAACGGTGTCGTCGAGATGGGCGAAATAGCCGGGCACATCGGTATTGGCGCCGCACAGGGCAGCGCCATCGCGATAGACGGTGTTGACCGCGCCCATGGCGGCTGCCTCCGGCGTAAGCCGGTCGAGCAACGGCACGACCGCTTCCTTCAGCGGGATCGTCAGATTGCCGCCCAGGAGGTTTCCCGAACGGATCTGTGCGAGGAGTTCGGGGAGTCGATCCGGCGTGGTCTCGATCCGCTCATAGGTCGCGTCCACGCCATGTTCGGCAAACCAGCGACCATGGATCAGCGGCGACCGTGACTGACCCACGGGCGACCCGGCAATGAAGCACCGGCGCGGATGAGAGGTCATGGAGAACTCCGGACACAGGATGTCATCATGCGTCATCGCCGAGCGCACCGCAGCGACGCAAGGCCGCGAGAACCTCGATCAACGGCAGACCGAGCACGGTGAAGGTGTCGCCCTCGACCGCCGCGAACAGGTGAACGCCGATGCCTTCCAGCTTGTAGCCGCCGACCGTTGCCAGCACGTCGTCTCCGACGGCGTCCAGATAACGGTCGATGGCTGTGGGCGAGAGAGCGCGCATGCGCATGGCGACAGCGGCATGACCATCGATCAGGGTCTCCCCGTCGCGCACCAGCGCGTAGGCCGATACGAGCCTGTGCGACCGGCCTGCCATGGCCGACAGCTGCCGCCGCGCCTCGTCGCGAGACGTGGCCTTGTGCAGCCGCGACCCGTCGAGCTCGAGCATCTGATCGGCGCCCAGCACCAGGCGACCGGCGTGAAGCACCGACACCGCCCTTGCCTTTTCTGCGGCAAGCCGCGTCGCGGCACTTGCGCAAGACACATCCGTGCCGAGACGAGCCTCGACCGCACGTTCGTCGATCGCAGACAGAGATACCTCGAAAGGAATCGCGGCGCGGTGCAGAAGGTCAGCCCGCACCCGGCTGGCGGAGGCAAGGATCAGCGGTTCCGGCAGGCGCCAGGCGGGAAATCCGGCACCGGGTCGAGCAGGCGTCATGAGCGATCCGGCCAAGGGTCAGGACATGGCGATGAACGAGAGTCGATGATCGCGCAGCAGATCGAGAATGGCCGCGGCCACCTCCTCGATCGAACGGCGCGAAACATCGATGACCGGCCAGCCACGCCGGGCAAACAGCTTGCGAGAGGCCGCGATCTCGGCCGCGACGGCATCGTGATCGACATAGGGCGTGTCATCGCGCGCCTTGAGGGAGAGGAGCCGGTTCTGCCGGATCTGAACGATCCGCTCCGGGGCGGCGACCAGACCGACGATCAGCGGCTTGCGCAGGGTTTCGAGCTGCGGGGGCAGCGGCACACCGGGCACGATGGGAATGTTGGCGGTGCGGACGCCGCGATTGGCCAGGTAGATGCTGGTCGGCGTCTTGGACGTCCGGCTGACGCCGACAAGGATCACGTCCGCCGTGTCGATGTCTTCGGTCAGCTGGCCATCGTCATGCATCATGGTGAAGTTCATGGCGTCGATGCGCTTGAAGTACTCGGCATTGAGCATGTGCTGGGCGCCGGGCCGCGCCGACGACGACGCACCGAGATAGGACTGGAACAGGGTCATGATCGGCTTCAGGATCGACATCGAGGGACAGCCGAGCTGCACGCAACAGCTTTCGAGGCGTTCCGACAGGACTGCATCCACGAGCGTATAGAGAACGATACCCGGCGCGCTTTCGATCTCGGAGATCACCCGCTCGAGCTGAGCGGGCGATCGAACCAAAGGATAGACGTGCTCGATGGCCGAGACACCCTCATACTGGGCCGCCGCTGCACGGCTGACTGCGATCAGCGTCTCGCCGGTGGCATCCGAGACCAGGTGCAGGTGAAAATAGCTGCGCACGAACGGCTCCCGCGATCGGCGCCAGGCAGGCTGCCCGTTGGCGGTCCGAGTCGGCCCCGCGCGCCCGGCTGTGCTGGAAGGGGCCGACCCTTGCGCTTGGGCATAACCGGTCGCCCTGCTGTGGACAAGCGGCCGCGGAGCGGGGCGAACCCACCGCGAGCCTGCGGATGCGGGGATCGTTCTCCACAGGCGGGCGCCGACCAGCGTGATGCCGGTGGACACAGGTGGACAACCCTTGCGCCAACGGACCACATCGTGGTCGGGCTCGTTCGGGTCCGATCCGGCGTGGCGACCACAGATGCGATTCGGATGCGGAACGACCGGGTGCCGGACCGACGCGACCGGGCACCTCGTCAGCGTGGAGGCCCCGCGACAATCTCCGTTGCCGATCCTCGCAGGGCTTCGATTCGCCCACAGCGGGGAGTCGACAGGTTGTGGATCATGGTGCGCTTGTGCCTCGATGCCCGCAACAGAGACGCCAGCAGAAAAAACAGACTCAAAGAATCCCTCTTTGTTTGTATAGGTGGGCTCGATGGGGGATGCTGAATGACAACGACCTTGATGCGGTACCTCGAGGGAGAGGTGCTGCCGGTACCGCCGGTCTGGCTGATGCGGCAGGCCGGGCGCTACCTGCCGGAATACCGCGAGACCCGTCGGCAAGCCGGAAGTTTCCTCGACCTGTGCTTCAATACCGAGCTGGCGACCGAGGTCACGCTGCAGCCGATCCGGCGTTTCGGCTTCGACGCGGCGATCCTGTTTTCCGATATCCTCGTTGTTCCCCATGCCATGGGCCAGAGGGTCTGGTTTGAAGAGGGGGAGGGGCCGCGCCTCGAACAGATCACCTCTGGCGCGGAGCTGAAGGCTGCCGGGCTGCGGTTCAATCTGGATCGTCTTGGGCCGGTGATCCGAACGGTTGAGCAACTGCGGCGCAGGCTTCCGCAGGAGACGACGCTGATCGGTTTTTGCGGCGCTCCCTGGACCGTGGCGAGTTACATGATCGCCGGAAAGGGGACACCCGACCAGGCCCCCGCACGGCTCGTCGGCTATACCGATCCGTTCTTCCTCCGGGAGCTGGTCGACCTGTTGGTCGATGCCTCGACGACTTATCTCAATGCGCAGCTCGATGCGGGAGCCGAGGTCGTCCAGATCTTCGAGAGTTTCGCGTCGGCCCTTCCGCCGGACGGTCTCGAATGCTGGTCGGTGGAGCCGATCGGCCGGATTGCGGACGGGGTTCTGCGCGCGCATCCGAAGGCGAAGCTGATCGTCTTCGCGCGCGGGGGCAGCGCGTTGCTGGCACGCTATGCGGCACGCAGCGGCGCCCATGCCATGGGTGTGGACTGGTCCACGGATCTGGAGACGGCCCGCGCGATGCTGCCTGCGTCCATTGCAACGCAGGGGAACCTGGATCCGTTGGCGCTGGTCGCAGGCGGCGCAGCGCTCGAGAAAGGTGTCGCAAGGATGCGGGCTGCCGTGAAGGGTCAGCGCCACATCGTCAATCTAGGCCACGGGATCCTGCCGCAGACGCCGATCGCGCATGTGGAGCGGTTCCTCGCGCTCGTTCGGGCCGAAGGCTGGCGGTGATGGGGCTTCTGGTCAAGGAAGGCGGCAGGAACAGTGCGATGCAGCTGCAGATGCCGCGTTACCTTCGGGGGGTCGGACTGCATGTATGAGTGGATCAAGGCGCTGCATGTTCTCGCCGTCATCTCATGGATGGCCGCGATCCTCTATCTGCCGCGGCTGTTCGTCTATCACGCGGGCGTCGTGGCGGGGTCCGAAACATCCGAGACCTTCAAGGTCATGGAGCGGCGGCTTCTGAAGGCCATCATGACGCCGGCCATGGTCGTGAGCTGGATGACCGGTCTTTACATCGCCTATGCAGGGGGGTGGTTGGCGTCCGGCTGGTTTCATGTGAAGGTTCTGGCGGTGGTGCTGATGAGCGCCGCGCATGCGCTGCTGGCGCGGCATGTGCGTCTGTTCGCGAATGACGCCAACACGCGCTCGCACCGGTATTTCCGCGTTCTCAATGAAGTTCCCACGCTGTTGATGATCGTGGTCGTGATCATGGTGATCGTGAAGCCCTGGGGTTGATGGCGGGCGTGGGTGACGTTTGCGTCCGGATGCGGTGCTGATCGGACTTGAGCCCATCGCGGAATCCGACTAGACGGAAAGCCCTCTCTCGTTGACGCCGGTTGCGGGGATCGGGTTCGGCTGTTGGTCGTGTCCGCACGTGGATCGGCTTGCAGCATGGCATCATCCGCTCTCCTCGGAGAGTCGTTCTGCTCTCGCAGGCGCGTGCCATCTCCGTCTTCCTCCAATGCTCGTGAAGAACACCCCGATGCGCGAAGTGAAGCTTCAGGACCTGAAGTCCAAGTCCCCGACCGAACTTCTCACCTTCGCCGAGGAGGTTCAGGTCGAGAACGCCAGCACGATGCGCAAGCAGGAGCTGATGTTCGCGATCCTGAAGCAGCTCGCCGCACAGGAGGTCGAAATCGTCGGGGAGGGCGTGATCGAGGTTCTGCAGGATGGCTTCGGCTTCCTGCGCTCGCCCGACTCGAATTATCTGCCTGGCCCGGATGACATTTATGTCTCCCCTTCCCAGATCCGGCGGTTCGGGTTGCGGACGGGGGATACGGTCGAGGGACCGATTCGCAGCCCGAAGGATGCCGAGCGGTATTTCGCTCTGCTCAAGGTGAGCCGCATCAACTTCGAGGACCCGGAGAAAGCCAAGCATAAGGTCAACTTCGACAACCTCACGCCACTTTATCCGAATGAGCGTCTGCGTATGGAGGTGGCCGATCCGACCCGCAAGGATCAATCGGCACGTGTCATCGACATCGTGGCACCCATCGGGAAGGGGCAGCGCGCGCTGATCGTCGCGCCTCCTCGAACCGGCAAGACGGTGCTGCTGCAGAACATTGCCCAGTCGATCACCACAAATCATCCCGAGTGCTATCTCATCGTGCTGCTCATCGACGAGCGGCCCGAGGAAGTAACCGATATGCAGCGTTCGGTTCGTGGCGAAGTGATTTCGTCAACCTTCGACGAGCCGGCCGCACGGCATGTCCAGGTTGCCGAGATGGTGATCGAGAAGGCGAAGCGTCTCGTTGAGCACGGGCGCGATGTGGTCATCCTTCTGGATTCGATCACGCGACTGGGCCGTGCCTACAACACCGTGGTTCCGTCATCGGGAAAGGTGCTGACAGGCGGTGTGGATGCCAACGCGCTCCAGCGCCCGAAGCGTTTCTTCGGCGCTGCGCGCAATATCGAAGAGGGCGGCTCGCTGACCATCATCGCAACCGCACTGATCGATACCGGTAGCCGGATGGACGAGGTGATTTTCGAGGAGTTCAAGGGGACCGGCAACCAAGAGATCCATTTGGATCGCAAATTGGTCGATCGGCGGGTTTGGCCGGCCATCGACATCAGCCGCAGCGGCACGCGCCGCGAAGAGATGCTGCTCGATCCCGAGGAATACCGCCGAGTGTGCATCCTCCGCCGCGTGCTCAGCGACATGAACCCGCCCGACGCCATGGAACTGCTCGTCTCCAGATTGCAAAAAACCAAGAGCAATGCCGAGTTCCTGATGAGCATGAACATGAAAACCTGATCACTCGGCGACAACGCGGGCGCATCGAATGTTCCACGTTCTGTTTGTCGTGCGCTCTTTGTCGTCGCCGGCATCGCGGTCGGACGAGCAGCGGGCGATCGCGGTTGTGGAGCGGTTTTCGCACAAGCGGTCGAACGGGATGTCGGCCGGTTAGGCCCGCGAAACACCGCTGACCGCGGCCCGGGAAGACAACGATCGGCTTTCGAGCAACGAGCAAAGCGGCCGCGTTCGTCTGGTTTTTATGATGGAATCACTGACTGAACGGCCGAGCGGCAGGCAGTCCGACCGGCGGTGTCGTTGGTCCTGCCGAATACGTGAGTCGGTCGCAAAGGTGTGCATCCGAAATGGGGGTCAGCGTGAAGACATATCAAGGTTCGCCGCCCGATGGCGTTCATGGACGGTTCGGCATAGTCGTCTCGCGATTCAATCAATCGATCACCACCCGGCTTCTTGAAGGGGCGGTTCAAACGCTGCGCGAGCAGGGAGTGGCAGAAGACCGAATCGAAATCGCCTGGGTGCCGGGCGCGTTCGAGATTCCGACCGTTGCCGAGTGTTTTGCGGCCTCAGGCCGGTTTTCGGCGGTGATCTGCCTTGGGGCGGTGATCCGCGGCCAGACGACTCACTATCAACACATTAACCGAGCCGTGAGCGACGCGATTGCCCACATCTGAGTGCTTTACGCAACCGACGGCCTTTGCGGCATACTCACCTTCAACCGCCTTCATCCGGCCATTGCGTTGCTTACGGCCTCGCTACTTTTT
>CAZDUL010000154.1:0-5698 GCA_964508635.1 uncultured Allobosea sp.
TGCCGATCGGCGCGAGATCTGTCCAGCCGCGTTTCTGCATGGCCAGCGCCACGTCGTTCTGGAAGCGGGAATCGTCGCCCGCCAGGATCTGCGGGCAAGCCTCGGCGCAGGCCCGCACGAGGTCCGCCACCCACGGCTCCTCGGCCTTGGCGAAGTCGCCGAGCACATGGGCATGTACCAGCGCCTTGTCGCCCGGATGGCCGATACCCATGCGGATGCGACGAAAGTCCGGGCCGATCGCCGCCTGGATCGAACGCAGGCCATTGTGGCCGGCATGGCCGCCGCCCCGCTTGGCGCGCAGCTTCGCCGGCGCAAGGTCGAGCTCGTCGTGGAACACGACGACGTCGGCGGGCGTGAGCTTGTAGAAGCGCATCGCCTCGCCGACGCTACGGCCGGACTCGTTCATGTAGGTCAGCGGCTTGAGCAGCAGAGCCCGCTCGCCTGCGATGGTGGCCTCCGCCGCCTCGCCCTGGAAGCGCGCACGCCACGGCGCCGCGCGATGCACGCGCGCGATCTCGTCCAGCGCCATGAAGCCGATGTTGTGGCGGTTGCGCGCGTAACGTAAGCCCGGATTGCCGAGGCCCACCAGCAGCGTTCGTCTGTCGCTCATCGTTGATCCGCCATGCAGGTCCGAAACGGCGAAGGCCCGGCAACGAAAAAGGGCCGCCCTGCAAGGACGGCCCTCAGCCACCGGCGCGTCGCGACCAGGTGCCAGATTCGTATCAGGCCGCCGGGGCAGCCGGTTCCTCGCCGCCCGTCTTCGGCGCCTGGACCGTGGCGAGCACGAAGTCGCGGTCGGCGATGACGGGCTGGTAGCTGGGCTTCAGACCGGCCGCCGAGATCCGCAGCGTGTCCCCGAAATCGAGGCCCGAGACATCCACATTGATGACCGTGGGAATGTCGTCGGCGGGCACGTAAAGCTCGACCTCGTGGCGCACCACGTTCAGAACGCCGCCGCCCTTGATCGCCTTGCACTGATCGGCCTTGTCGAAATGGATCGGAACCGTGACCTTGATCTTGCCGCCGGTTGCCAGACGCAGGAAATCGACATGCTCGACCGTGTCCCTGACGGGATGGAGCTGGTAGTCGCGCGGGATGGCGCGATGGGTCGTGCCGTCCACGTCGATCTCGAAGATCGTGGTCAGGAAGTGGCCGGCATAGACGAGGCGGTTGGCCTGCGCGGCGTCGAGCGCGATGGGGAGGGCGGCCTCGCCTGCACCGTAGATGACGGCGGGCACCTGGCCGTTCCGGCGAACTGCACGAGCGGCCCCCTTGCCGACAGACGTGCGCACCGAAGCCTTGATCTGCTTCACAGCGGACATGGGTGTTTCCTTGCGGTTTCACAAAACAACACCGCCCTTAGGCGCGGATGACCGGGCCGGGGCGGCGCAACCTGCTCCCCAGCCTCCAAGGGTGCGTGCGGGAGCGCGAGCGCTATAGCCAACTTTCCCGGCAGCGGCAACCGCGGCGGCCGGACGAAAGGCATGGCTAGACCGGTTGAGTCCGCGCATCCGCCACGCCGCCGCGCATCAGCCGGATCGCGACCGCTGTCGCAAGGCCGATGCACAGGCCGGCGCCGAGGCCACCCATCATCCACGCCGTGATGCGCGCGGTCCAGCCGGTCAGGTCGGCGCCAAGCTGGGCTGCGACATAGATCAACGGCAGTCCGGCAGCCCAGCCGACGATGTTGGCCCAGACCCACGCTGTCCGGCGCGGGACATCTGGCCGAAAGGCGAGCATCTGGCCGACGCCGAACATGACGCCGGCGGCGATACCGAACCCGGCCGCGAACAGCGCCAGTTGCGACAAGGGCGGGTCCATGCCGTCGCCGGCTGGGCCATCGGGCAGCATGAACAGCGGAATGAACGTGCCGACGCCCCACCCGACGGCGCCGACGGCGACGGTGGCCAGCACCCAGCGCTTCAGATCGAGCGTCGGAAAGACGCGGCGCAACAGAAGTCCCTGAAGTCCGCCCAGAACGATGCCCTCGGGGATCGCGGCTGCCGTCGCCACAAGCCACACCCCGGCCCGCTGCAGCAGCGCCACCGGCTCGCCGAGAATGACCATGACGGCCCCATACCAGAGCGCCGCCGCGCCGATACCGAGGAACTCGGCCAGCGCGCAGACCGCGACCCAGAGCGCCAGAAAGCGCGCCAACGGCGTCGGCGTCCTGACCATCGGGTGCGCGGCCGCCATGACGCGCCTCCATGCAAGGCCTGGCGCCATGGCGACCAAGCCACCTCGTCGGTCAATCCGCCGTGACCATCGCGGAAAGGAGACGCGCGCGCCTTGACCTCTTTCAATCGAACAGGCTGGATACCGACGTTTCGGCCGCGGTGCGCTTGATCGCCTCCCCCATCAGTTCGGCGATGGAGATGGTGCGGATGTTGCGGGCCACGCGGACGGCCTCCGTCGGCATGATCGAGTCCGTCACCACGAACTCCCTGATCTTGGACTGGGCGATCCGCGCCACGGCTCCGCCAGAGAACACGCCGTGGGTGCAGTAGGCATAGACATCCCGGGCGCCATTGGCCAGCAGCGCCTCCGCCGCGTTGCACAGCGTGCCGCCCGAATCCACGATGTCGTCGATGAGGATGCAGGTCTGGCCTTCGACCTCGCCGATGATGTTCATCACCTCGGACACCCCTGCCCGCTCGCGCCGCTTGTCGACGATCGCCAGAGGCGCGTCGATGCGCTTGGCGAGCGCGCGGGCGCGGACGACGCCGCCCACATCCGGCGACACGACCATCAGGTTGGCCAGATCCAACCGCGCCTTGATGTCCTTGGCGATGAGGGGGGCCCCGAACAGGTTGTACACCGGAAGTGCGAAGAAGCGCTGGATCTGCACGGCATGCAGGTCGCGCGTGAGAACGCTGTCGACGCCGGCGTGGCTGATCAGGTTGGCCACGAGCTTGGCGGAGATCGGCGTCCGGCCAGAGGCTCGCCGATCCTGCCGCGCATAGCCGAAATACGGAATGACCGCCGTGATGCGCCGCGCCGACGAGCGGCGCAGGGCATCTGTGATGATCAGCAGCTCCATCAGATGGTCATTGGCCGGAAAGGACGTGCTTTGCAGGACATACACGTCCTCGCCGCGGACATTCTCCTGAATCTCGACGAAGATCTCCATGTCCGCGAACCGCTTGACCTGAGCCTTCGCCACGCTGATGCCCATGGAGGCGGCGACGGCTTCGGCCAGCGGACGGTTGGAGTTGCCAGCGATCAGCTTGATCGAATTCGCCATGCGGGAGAACCCCCGAAGTCGCCGCAGGAACAGACATGCCGCGGCACCGACCTTGCGCCGCAGCACGCCTTTAGCCGGGCGAATGGCGCGAGTCGACTCGGGCGAACCGGCTCGTCCACACAGCCCTCTAGCGTCATCGGCCGATTGCGGCTGGCGCGCTGCGGCCCTACATGCACGCCGCCATGGGACGCCCGCCCCTTCACGATTTGCCCGAGACGGACGATCCGGACCTCGACGAGCCCATGCTCGACGAGGAAGAACCTGTCGACCCGGCGAGCGCGGAGGCCGTGAGCGATGCCGATCTGCTCGCGCATCTGCCGGAGCGGCTGAAGGCCGGCACGCAGGTGATCGCGCGCTTCGCGCGCACGCTGCCGAATGCGCCTGGCGTCTACCGGATGTTCGATCACACCGGCGCGGTTCTCTATGTCGGCAAGGCGAAGAACCTGAAGAAGCGCGTGACCCAGTATGCGCAGGGGCGCGCCCACACCAATGCCGCGGCGCGCATGATCGCCGAGACGGCGGAGATGACCTTCGTCACAACCAGCACCGAGACCGAGGCGCTCCTGCTCGAGTCGAACCTCATCAAGCAGCTTCGGCCGCGCTACAACGTGCTGCTGAGGGACGACAAGTCCTTTCCCTACGTGCTGCTGACCGGCGATCACCCTGCACCGCAGATCGCCAAGCATCGCGGCGCGCGCCATCGCAAGGGCGACTATTTCGGCCCCTTCGCCTCGGCCTGGGCGGTGAAGCGCACCATCGATGCGCTGCAGAAGGCGTTCCTGCTGCGCTCGTGCTCCGACAGCTATTACGAGAACCGAACGCGGCCGTGCCTGCTGTTCCAGATCAAGCGCTGCGCCGCGCCGTGCACCAACGAGATCTCCCTCGAGGACTACGGCAAGCTCGTGCAGGAGGCGCGCGACTTCCTCAGCGGGCGTTCGACGCGGGTCAAGCAGGAGCTCGGCCGGCGGATGCAGGAGGCGGCCGAGGCGCTCGAATTCGAGACAGCCGCGCGCTACCGCGACCGGCTTGCGGCGCTCTCGGCCGTGACCGCCTCGCAGGACATCAACACGCAGGGCGTCGAGGAGGCCGATGTCTTCGCCATCGACGAGCAGGCCGGGCATTTCTGCTGCGAGCTGTTCTTCTTCCGCAACCACCAGAACTGGGGCAACCGCCCGGTGTTTCCCCGCGCCGACCGGCAGATGCCGATCGAGGAGGTGCTCGGCTCGCTTGTCGGCCAGTTCTATGATGACAAGCCGGCGCCGCGGCTGATCCTGGTCTCGCACGCCTTCGCTGACATGGCGTTGCTGGCGCAGGCGCTTTCGGCCCGCATGGGACATCGCGTCGAGATCAGCGCGCCGCAACGGGGCGAGAAGCGCGACCTCGTCGAGATGGCGCTCAGGAATGCGCGAGAAACCCTTGGCCGCAAGCTGGCCGACACCACCGCCCAGTCGAGGCTTCTCGCGGCGCTGGGCGAAGCCTTCGGCCTGGCGAGGCCGCCCGTGCGGGTCGAGGTGTTCGACAATTCGCACATCTCGGGCACGAATGCGGTCGGCGGCATGATCGTGGCGGGGCCGGATGGCTTCATGAAGAGCCACTACCGCACCTTCAACATTTCGACCGACACCATTGCCGGCGACGACTATGGCATGATGCGGGAGGTGTTGACGCGGCGCTTCAACCGGGTGGCGAAGGAACGCGGCGCATCACCGGAGCGCGGTGCAAGCGATGGCGAGGCGCGCGGCTTCCCCGCCCATCCGGACCTCGTCATCGTCGATGGCGGCAAGGGGCAGTTCGAAGCGGCTCTGGCGGTGATGCGCGAGATCGGCGTGGCGGACATTCCGCTCGTCGCCATCGCAAAGGGCGAGGATCGCAACGCCGGGCGTGAGACCTTCTTCGTCGAGGGCCGCGCGCCATTCAAGCTCGGCCCTCGCGATCCGGCGCTCTACTTCATCCAGCGCCTGCGCGACGAGGCGCACCGCTTCGCCATCGGCTACCACCGCACCCTGCGCGGGAAATCGCTCGTCACCTCGCGGCTCGAGGCGATCCCCGGGGTCGGGCCGAAACGCGTGCGCGCCCTCTTCGAGCATTTCGGCGCCTACGAACGCATCGCCGAGGCCTCCGCCGAGGAACTCGCGCTCTGCCCCGGCATCCCCAAACCCCTCGCGGCCAGGATCCGCGCCTTCTTCACCGGCGCGGCGGAGAGCGCCCCCCCGGACGACGCCTCCCCGCTGGCGGGGCCGGGAGCGCCCTGAAATCTTTCGGGAACCCCTCGCATCCCCGGCCGTTCTATTGGACGAACGTCTCCCTGTCGTGAAAGGACATCCCATGATCCACGTCAGATTCGCCGGCAACAAGAAGATCGAGGCCGTCTACGCGAAATCCGGCCTCTCCGTCATGACCGACCAGCCGGTCAAGGCGGGCGGCGAGGGCAGCGCGCCTTGACCGGCTGGTCGG
>CAZDUL010000155.1:0-22678 GCA_964508635.1 uncultured Allobosea sp.
TGGTCTTGGGCGCATCGGCGGGAGCCTGCGGCCCCGTCTGCGCGACCGGCGGATCGTCCTCGTTCATGCCTTTCTTGAAGGCCTTGATGCCCTTCGCCACGTCGCCCATCAGCTCGGAGACCTTGCCACGGCCGAACAGAAGCAGGACCACGATGCCGACGACGATCCAGTGCCAGATGCTCACGCCACCCATGGCGATACCCTTTCGGTTGAACCTCGATGACCCGCCGCGCGCCTGGGAGCGGGTCGAAACATTTTGCGGAAACTAGGGTCCGGTCTGCGCAAACACAAGAACCTCATCGCGACGGATGTCGATTCCGACCTCGTCTCCCTGGGCAAAAGGCTTGTGCTCCGGCACCCGCAGGGCAAGCGGCCGCTCGAAACCCTGCACCGCCACCTGCAGAACGTCCACCTCGCCAAGAAACCGGCGCGACAGCACGCGACCGGGAAGGCAGAAGCCCGCCGCGCGCAGGATGACGGATTGGGGACGGATGCAGACCACCGCCGCCTGCCCCTCGGCCAGCCCCGGCGCCGGCACGCGGCCGAACGGCGTCGCCACGGCGCCGCCCGCGACAACACCGGCTATTTCGTTGAAATCGCTGAAGAATCGCGCCACGAACAGGTTCTTCGGCCGCTCGTAGAGCTCCTGAGCCGTGCCGAGCTGCTCGATCCGCCCGGCGCGCATCAGGACGATGCGGTCGTCCAGCAGCATCGCATCCTCGGGGTCGTGCGTGACGATGACGGAGGTCGCCCCGGTCTCCCGGATCACGGCGATGGTGTCGTCGCGGACGGCATCCTTCAGGCGCCGATCGAGATTGGAGAACGGCTCGTCCATCAGCAGCACCCCAGGTCGCGGTGCGATGGCTCGCGCCAGCGCGACGCGCTGCTGCTCGCCGCCCGACAGCATGTGCGGATAGGACGATGCGTAGGCTTCGAGGCCCACCCGACCGAGCGCGCGCATGGCGCTGGCGCGCGTGTCGGCTGCCGGCAGGCCGCGAATGCCGTAGCTGACATTGTCGATGACGGTGAGGTGCGGAAACAGCGCATAGTCCTGGAACATCAGCCCCACGCCGCGCCTTTCCGGTTCAACGAAGCGCGAGGGCCCCGCGACCTCGATGCCGTCGAGGAGAACACGGCCGGCTGACGGGGTCTCCACGCCGGCGGCGATGCGCAAGAGCGTGGACTTGCCGCACCCGGATTGTCCCAGCAGACAGATCACCTCACCCGGCGCAATATCGAGGTTGACGCCATCGAGCGCCATGATCGGGCCGAACCGCTGGCGTACATCTTCGAAAGCCAGCGAAACGGGAATGGATGCGCCGGCCGTGCCGCGACGCCCCCAACCGCTCCAGCTCCCGCTGCCCTCGGCCGTTTCGCGCCGCATGCAACCCCGCCTGTATCGCTCCCTCAGTCCTCGCCGTTCGATTGGCTGGTGGGCTCACCGGCGTCAAGGGGCGCGAACAGATCGTCGAGCGGGTCCTCGTCGGCCCGCAGAGCGTCGGAATCGTCCGGCTGGGGCTGGGACAACCCCTTCGGCAACCGGCCGTCGATGAAGCCCGCACTCTTCAATTCCTCAAGACCGGGCAGATCATCGATCCGATCGAGGCCGAAATGGTTGAGAAACTCCGGCGTGGTGCCGAAGGTCAGCGGCCGCCCCGGCGTCCGGCGCCGGCCCCGCAGGCGCACGAAGCCGGCCTCCAGCAGCGAATCGAGCGTGCCCTTCGAGGTGGCGACGCCGCGGATTTCCTCGATCTCGGCGCGTGTCACCGGCTGATGGTAAGCGATGATGGCGAGCGTCTCCATCGCGGCACGCGACAGCCGACGCGGCTCCTCCACCCGTCGAACCAGCAGGTGACCGATATCGGGCGCCGTGCGGAACGCATAGCGCCCCGCAACCCGCACCAGATTGACGCCCCGCGCGGCATAGCTGGCCTCGAGATGCGCCAGCACGGCGGCCGTCTCGACGCCTGACGGCAGATAGCTTGCGATCTCCTCCGCGGCGACGGGCTCGGCAGATGAGAACAGCACCGCCTCCGCGATGCGCAGGGCCTCTGCGAATCGCTCGGCATCGGGGTGACGGCGATCAAGACGCTCGACTGTGGCGATCATGGTCCTGGGTTCTCATGCAGCAGATACGGCCCTCGCCGGGGCCAGTCCTGTCGATGGGCTCATTCCGCCGCAACCGGCACGGAGCGCCGGCGAATGTACAGCGGAGCGAAGGGTCGATCCTGCCTCAGGTCCACGAGGCCCTCCCGCGCCATCTCCAGCATGGCGGAGAGCGCAGAAGCGCGCACCGTGGCACGCATCGACGGCTCGACGACATAGGACATCAGATAGCTGTCCAGCGCCGTCCAGTCACGGGCGACGCCAACCAGCGCGGCCAGGGCCTCCCGCGCCTCGGCAAGCGACCAGACGAAGCGCTTGTGAAGGGTGACGCGGCTGGCGGCCGCTCTCATGCGCTGGCGCGCATAGGCCGACAGAAGGTCGTAGAGCGTGTCCTGCCAGGCCCCTGCCGTCGTCTGCGTGCGGGCCTCCGCTGCTCCACGTGCGAAGACGTCACGGCCCAGCCGGGCGCGGTTGGCCAGATGCTTGGCCGCCTCCCGGATCGCCTCCAGCCGCTGCAGCCGCAGCGCGAGCGCCGTGGCGAGGTCGGCGGCGCTCGGCTCGTCCGCCCGCGGTGCTTCGGGCAGGAGAAGGCGTGACTTCAGGTAGGCCAGCCACGCCGCCATCACCAGATAGTCGGCCGCGAGCTCCAGCCGGATGCGGCGCGCCTGCTCGATGAAGGCGAGATACTGCTCCGCAAGCGCCAACATCGAGATGCGCGCTAGATCGACCTTCTGACGGCGGGCCAGCTCGAGCAGCAGATCGAGCGGCCCCTCGAAACCATCGACATCGACGACAAGCGAAGGCTCATCGTCAGCCCGCTCGGGCGGCCGAAACTCGTCGAAGGGCAGCTCCTTCGCCACGGCAATCGCCTCCGAATCCGGCCGAATCCTGACCGTTTCAGCCATGCGCTGCAAGGATCCGCTGCATGGCATCCACAACGGCGCCGCGATCCAGCGGTTCGGGAGCATGCCGGATCCGGGCCAAAGCGGCCTCGGCGCGGCGCCTCGCCCGACCGGCAAGAGGCCGCGCCGCCGCAGCGACGGCCGCCATTTCGTCCATTACGCCATTGCAATGCAGGATCATGTCGCAGCCGGCGGCATAAGCCCGGCGCGTGCGTTCACCGAAATCGCCCGACAGCGCCTTCATCGACAGGTCATCGGTCATGACCAGCCCGTCAAAGCCGATCTCGCCGCGGATCAGGCGGCGAAACACGGCGCGCGACACGGTGGCCGGATGGCGCCTGTCGAGAGCCTCGAACACGACATGGGCGGTCATGGCCAGCGGCATGTCGGCCAGATGGCGGAACGGCACGACATCGCGCGCCAGCAGCGCGTCGAGGCTGGCCGTTACCCGCGGCAGATCGTGATGGCTGTCGGCGGTCGCGCGACCGTGGCCGGGCATGTGCTTGATCACCGGAAGGACGCCGCCGGCAATGAGGCCCTCCGCGACGGCGCGCCCGAGCCGGGCCACCTCATCGGGTTCGCTCGAGAACGCCCGATCGCCGATGACGTCGTGGGCATCCGGCGAGGGCACGTCCAGAACGGGCGCGCAATCGATGTTGATGCCCACCTCGGAAAGGTCATGGGCGATCAGCCGCGCGCCGAGCCGCGCCAGCGCCTGGCGCTGCAGCGCGTCGTTGATCTGGCCATACCAGCGCGCAGGCGGATAGGCGGGCCATTCCGGCGGACGCATGCGCTGCACCCGGCCGCCCTCCTGATCGATCAGGATTGGCGCATAACGCCCGACAGCGGCACGCAGATCGGCGACCAGGGCCCTCACCTGCCCGCGCTCCGCGATGTTGCGCTTGAACAGGATGAAGCCCCAGGGCTGGGTCCGGGCAAAGAAGGCGCGCTCCTCGCACGTCAGCGACAGCCCGGAGCAGCCTGCCACGAAGGCCTTGATGGTCGTGCCGGTGAAGGTCATGACCGCAGCCAAAGGACGTGGTGCCGCACGGGTCAAGACAGGCGGCGCCGAAAAGATGGGGACGGCTTCGGATCGGCCGTCGCCTCTCCAGCCGCGGGGTCGCGGGACGCCTCAGTTGGTGGCCAGGAAGCACTGCCCGCCATCAGCCCGGATCGCCTCGCACTTGCTGGCAGCCTCCTCGCGCGTGGCGTAGGGCCCGATGCGCAGGCGATAGACGGTCCGGCCATTGCTCTCGGCGCGCCGGATGATCGGGGTCTCGCCAGCCAACTGGGCGCTGTGGCGACGCTGCAGCGTGTTGAAAATGGCGCGAGCCTCGGCCTCGCTTCCCGGGGCGGCGAGCTGCACCATCACGCCGCCGGAGCGCGGGGCGGCGGACTCAGGAGCACGCGGCGGGGTTGCGGCCGGCGGCACTGGCTGCGTCGCCGGCGCGGCGGCCACCTGCTGGCGCGTTGGTGCGGGCGGCTGCGGCGGGCGAACGACCGGTGCGCCGCCGGCGCCCCCCGAAGGCTGGGCCGCGCGCGGGGGGGGCGCTGGAGGCGCGGCGGCCGGCGCGGCGGGAGCTCCATGACCGGCCTCAGGAGCTCCGGGCGCCGGCGCGATGGTGCCGTCCGGACGCACCGACACCGTACGGACCCGACGCGGCTCGCCGAGCGCCGGCGGCTGGGCCGGCTGGATCGTCGCCTGTGGCTGTGTCTGGGAGGCCGTCGGCGCAGTCCCCTGCCCGTTCGGCTGCGGCTGAGGAGCGGCGGCGATGCCGGGCGCGATCGGCATGCCCGCAGGCGGCTGCGGGGCCGGCGCCGGCGCGCCTGCCTGATCGGAACCCGGGGCCGGCAGGACCACCCGCGCCGCCTGACGGGCCGCAGCCTGCACGTCCATCGGCTGCTCCTCGCGATTGACCACCCGGGTATCGGCCGGCTTCGACTCGCCGGCGCGCTCGAAGATCTGCTTGTTCTGATTGGGGATATCGACGCCACCCGGATTGGCGGGCTGCACCTTGGACGGACCGCTTTCGGCACGCACGACGGGCACCTCGCCGCCGGAGGTGGCGCCGGGGCCGCCGCCGAACAGCCCTCCGAGGCCAACGACCGCGCCAATGCCGAGCGCAGCGACCCCCATCAGGCCGGCCGCGATCATCAGCCCCTTGCGCGGCTGCTTCGGTTCAAGCGAGCGCAAGTCCTCGACCGGCTCGACCGGCGGCTCAGGATAGTCCGCAGGCGGTGGCTCCTCGTCGAGGTCGCGCCCCGGGGGATCCAAATCGCCCCGACCGGAGCTGCGATCAAGATCGCGGGCGCGCGCATCGCCTGCATCGAGATCAGCAGGATCGAGATCGAGCCGCGGCGACGGTCGCACCGCGCCGCGCGCCTGCGCGGGATCTTCGCCCCTGTTCAACTCGTCGCGCAGCAGGGCATCGAAAGCATCGACCATCGGATCGGCGAGCGCGGCCGGATTGGCCGAGGCAGACGGCGCGGCAACGCCGGGCGCCGACCGAACGGACGCTGTTGCCTCGCTCCGTGCGGACGCTCCCTGCACGCCGGCATCGGACCTCGCCATGGCGAGGTCGAAATCCCGCAGCAGATCGTCGATGCTCGGATCGACGCGGGTGCCCTGGCCGGAATGGGGAGGTTCCGCCGCAGGCGTGGCTTCACGCTGCACGGCCACCTGCGGTGCGGCCACAGGCCGCGCTCGCGCCGGCATCTGCGACGGAGCCTGCTCTGGAGACGAAGCTGGCCGCGGAGCCGGGTTGTCCTTGAAAATGGCCTTGAAAGGATCATCCTGCCCGACGATGCGGGCCAGTTCCGCCAGCGGATCTGCGGGCGCGGCCTTGGGTTGGGTCGACGCGGTCTCCCGCAGCTGACGCTCCAGGTCATCGAGATCGATCGCAAACCGCGATTTCATCGGCTCGGCCATGGCGAAGCACATCCTTTCCGCCATATCCCGCAACGGCGGGTCGGCATCTGGCGGCCCGCGACCGCATCACGGCCCGGACCTCGAGGATCGCCTGCACAGCCGCGAAATCCGGCCAGCGATCCTACCGCATTTCATCCGGCGCCGACACGCCCAGCACGCCCAGACCGGAACGCAGCACGCTGCGCAACGCATGGACGAGCGCGAGCCTCGCCGCCGTCGAATTTCGTTCGGTTTGATTAACGAACCGTAATTGCGGCGAGTCTTTGCCGCGGTTCCACAGCGCGTGGAAGGCCGCTGCAAGATCATAGAGGTAGAATGCCACCCGGTGGGGCTCGTGATGCTCGGCCGCCTGCTCGATCAGACGCGGATACTGCCCGATCAGCCGGATCAGCGCCTGCTCCGCCTCATCCGACAACAACGAGAGGTCGGCGCGGGCCAGCATGTCCGCGTCGTCCATCTCCACACCGAAAGCCTCGCGGGCCTGGCGGAACACGGAAGCGCAGCGGGCATGCGCATACTGCACATAGAAAACGGGGTTGTCCTTCGACTGCTCGACCACCCTGGCGAGGTCGAAGTCCAGCGGCGCGTCGTTCTTGCGGAAGATCATCATGAAGCGCACCGCATCGCGGCCGACCTCGTCGATGACATCGCGCAGGGTGACGAACTCGCCGGCGCGCTTGGACATCTTGACCGGCTCGCCGTTGCGCAACAGCTTGACAAGCTGAACCAGCTTGACGTCGAGCACACCCTGCCCATCCGTGATGGCCTTCACGGCGGCCTGCATGCGCTTGACATAGCCGCCGTGATCGGCACCCCAGACATCGATCATCTCGGCGAAGCCGCGGTCGAACTTCGACTTGTGGTAGGCGATGTCGGAGGCGAAATAGGTGTAGCCGCCGTCCGACTTCATCAGCGGACGATCCACGTCGTCGCCGAAGGCCGTGGAGCGGAACAGCGTCTGCTCGCGATCCTCCCAGTCGTCGTCCTTCTGGCCCTTGGGCGGCGGGAGGCGACCTTCGTAGATGAGGCCGCGAGCGCGCAGGGCGCCGATCGCGCCGGCCACGGCGCCGCCATCTGGCCCGTCCTGCAGCGACGCCTCCGAGAAGAACACGGCATGCCGCACGTTCAGGGCGGCGAGATCCTCGCGGATCATGTCCATCATCGCATCGATGGCGAAGCGGCGGACGAGCGGCAGCCACTGTTGTTCGGGCTGCTCGCGGAGAGCCGGGCCATGAGTCTTCGCAAGAGCCTGGCCGACCTTCTTCAGGTAATCGCCGGGATACAGGCCATCAGGGATCGGGCCGATGGCCTCGCCCAGTGCCTCGCGATAGCGCAGAAACGCTGAGCGCGCGAGCACATCGACCTGAGCGCCGGCATCGTTGATGTAATATTCGCGCGTCACGTCGCGGCCGGCGAAGGCAAGCAGGTTGGCGAGCGCATCGCCGAACACCGCTCCCCGGCCATGTCCGACATGCATCGGGCCGGTCGGATTGGCCGAGACATACTCGACATTGACGCGCGGATGCGCCTTCGGCGCGCCCTGCCCGTAGCCTGCGCCGGCCAGGATCGCGGCGCGCAGCATGTCCTCGAACACGGATTGCTTCAGGCGCAGGTTGATGAAGCCCGGACCGGCGACCGAGGCATCCGCGACATGCTCGTCCTTCGCCAGTTCTGCCACGAGCAGATCGGCCAGCGCGCGCGGATTGAGTCTGGCCTCCTTCGCCAGCGCCATCGCGGCGTTGGTGGCGAGATCGCCAAGACCGGCATCGCGCGGCGGCTCGACCACGACGCGCGACAGGTCGAGCCCCTGCGTGAGGACTCCCGCTTGCTGCAAACGCTCGATCGCAGCCGCGACCTTGCGCGTGAAGATGTCGAAGATGTTCATGTCCGGTCAGCACCAGTTGCGTGTCCGGACGCGACGCGGGAACGGTGCGCCGTCATCCGGCCGCCCCTTCGCCTGGAGCGGTTCGCGGCGGCGCTAGCGCAGTTGGGGGGTGGCGTCAAACAGGCGCTGATGCTCGTCCAGCGCGTAGCGATCGGTCATGCCGGCGATGTAATCGGCCACGCGGCGCGCCAGACGCGGCTCGTCGGCGCCCTCGTAGCCCTGCCGCCACTCGGCCGGCAGGGCAGACGGGTCCTTCATGAACCTGCCGAACAGGTCCGTCACCACCTGCGCGGCATTCTCGCGGATGCGCATCACGCGCGGATGGCGATACATGGCGGGAAACAGGAAGCCCTTGATCGAGCGATCCGCCTCGACCATTGCCGGCGTGAAGGCCACGAGGGGGCGGCCTGCGCGGCGCACGGCGTCGGCGCTGGCGACGCCGGCGCCGACAAGGCGGCGCGCGCTCTCGCCGATCACGTCCTCGACGAAGCGGGTGATGACGCGCCGCACCAGCTCGTTGATCATGCGCGGGCGTTCGAGACCGGGATGCAGCTCCTCGATCTCGGCCATCAGTTCGGCAAGGAACGGAGACGCCGCAAGGTCGGGCAGGTCGAACAGCCCGGCGCGCAAGCCGTCGTCGATGTCGTGCGCGTCATAAGCGATGTCGTCGGCCAGCGCAGCGACCTGCGCCTCCGCGCTGGCATGGCTGTCGAGCCACAGATCGTGTCGGGCGTTGTATTCGAGGATCGCGCCCGCGACGCCGTGGGCGGCATGGCGCGGCGTCGGCCTGCCATCGGCATCGATGAGCGGGCCGTTGTGCTTCACCAGACCTTCCAGGGATTCCCATGTCAGGTTGAGGCCATCGAAGGCAGCATAGCGTCGCTCCAGCCGTGTCACGATGCGCAGCGCCTGGGCGTTGTGATCGAACCCGCCGAACGGGGCCATGCACGCGTGCAGCGCATCCTCCCCGGTGTGACCGAAGGGCGTGTGTCCGAGATCGTGCGCCAGCGCCAGGGTCTCGGCGAGATCCTCATCGAGCCCCAGTTCGCGCGCGATCGAACGGGCGATCTGCGCCACCTCGATGGAGTGCGTCAGCCGGGTCCGGAAATGATCGCCCTCGTGGAAGACGAAGACCTGCGTCTTGTGCTTGAGCCGCCTGAAGGCGGTGGAGTGGATGATGCGGTCGCGGTCGCGCTGGAAATCGCTGCGCGTCGGCGATGCTGGCTCCGGCGTCAGCCGACCGCGGCTGGCGGAAGGGCGGCAGGCATAGGCCGCGCGGTAACGGTCTCCCGGCTCGCGCATTGCGTTTCCCGGATCATCGCCGCGCTTGCGGTGGCGGCGCACCGTCCTTAGCTTGAGAGAGGCCTTACCGACAAGTCGCCGAGGGTCAGAACCATGGCAGATCAGCCGGTCACCGTCACCGACCGCGCCTTCGCCCGTATCGCCGACGTGCTCAGCACGGAGCCGGCCGGTTCGATGCTACGCGTCGCCGTGGCTGGCGGAGGCTGCTCCGGCTTCCAGTATGTCTTCGACATCGACCGATCGCGGAACGCGGACGACATCATTCTCGAAAAGGGTGCGGCGGCGGTGGTGATCGATCAGACCTCGCTCCAGTTCCTCGCCGGCTCGACCATCGATTTCATCGATGATCTGATCGGCCAGTCCTTCAAGGTCAGCAATCCCAATGCCACCTCCTCCTGCGGCTGCGGCACCAGCTTCGCGGTGTGACCCGGCCAGCAAGGGAGCGAAAAGCGGTTGACCGCGAGCCGAAGCCGGCTACGACCAGCGCCCTGGCAATCAAGGCGGGGTCGATCGTGATCTGGGTTCCCGAAACGCTGCAGCGGCTTCCCGTTGTGGGGCGGTGGTTCGTGTCGCTGGCGCGGGCCTATGCGCGCGCCGCTCTCCACCGCTTCGTGGTTGCCCGGCGCGAGGGCCTGCTGCTGCTGATCGACCAGCGCAATTCGGTCGACCGAAACCTGCTGATCAAGGGCCGCTGGGAGGGCCGTCAGCTCGACACGCTCGTATCGCTGGCGCTCAGTGCGTCGGCAGCCGGCAGGCCGATGATCTTCTGCGACATCGGCTCCCATGGCGGGCTCTACGCGATGGTCATGCACAAGACCGGACTGTTCGACCGCATCGTCGCCTTCGAACCCGACCCGGTCAACGTGGTGCAGCTGCGCGCCAACCTGTTCATCAACGGACTGCTGGATCGCATCGACGTCGCGGAGGTGGCGGCCAGCGATCGTGCCGGCGAGATCGACTTCTATGTCGCCATCGACAGCAACCGAGGCGGCTCGCGCATGGGCGAAGCGGGCGAGGCGCCGCTGTCGCGCAAGGTGACGGTCAGGGCCATGCAGGCGGATGATGTGATCCGGGCCAGCAGCATGACGGCCCTCATCAAGATCGACGTCGAGACCTACGAAATGCAGGTTCTCGCCGGGCTGAGGCGCACGCTGGCCGATAACGACTGCATCCTCCAGATCGAGATCTTCGCGGAGAACGTCGCAGCGGTGACGCGGGAGCTGGCAAGCCTCGGCTACGAGCGGTTCCTCACGATCACCCACGACCACTATTTCCGTCGCGTCGGTGCCGCCCGCCCTGCCGGCTAGGCCCTGACGCCCCAGCGCGCAACCGCTTCGGCATAGGTCGGGGCGATTCGCGCCATGGTGTAGCGCTCCGCTTCGCGCCGCCCCTCTGCGGCAAGCGCAGCCGCAAGCGCGGGATCGGCGATCAGGCGCTCGATGGCGTCCGCCATGGCGCGGGGCTCGCCAACGGGCGCGAGAAGCCCGTTGCGCCCGTCCGCGACGATCCGCTTCGGGCCGAGGCAGGCTGTCGCCACCACCGGAAGGCTCATGGCCCAGGCCTCCAGGATCCCGATACCCCACTCCTCGAAGCGCGATGGCAGCACATAGATGTCGAGACCGCGATAAAACGCCGGCCGGTCCGCGACCCAGCCGTGGAACGTGACACGCTCCCCGAGCCCTGCGGCGCGGACCTGCGCCTCCAGCGCGGCGCGCTGCGTGCCCTCCGAACCGATCTCGACCCGGACATCGTGGCCCCGCCTGACGAGCTCGACCGCAGCGGCGACGAGCACGTCGACGCCCTTGGCCGGCTCCAGCAGACGCAGTGTGCCGATCCGCAACGGTTCGCGGCGGGGCCGGGCCTCGAAGGGCGGCAGGGTCGCCTCCGGGTAGACATTATCGACGACCGCGACGCGGTCGCGCGGAAACCCGGCAGCGATCAGTTCGGCGCGTTGCGGTTCGTTGATGGTGACGATCGCATCGGCCTGAAGCACGCGCGACAGCTTGCCGCCATGATAGACGACAACGACAGGCAGCCGCGTGAAGCGCTTCACCCACCAGACATGGCGCCCGTTGTTGAGCAGGATGCGCGAGGCGCCGGCAGCCTTCGCGATGGCCGCAATGCGAGCAGCCTGCCAGGGCAGCCAGGCCGAGCCGCCCTGGTCGAGGCGCGGCTCCAGCGCCAGCTCATGCCCAGCGGCCCGCACCGCGTCGGCGAAGCGGAACCCTTCCGGAGCCAGCGCCACCGGCTCGTGGCCGGCCATTGCCAACATCGTCAGCGCGGAAAGAAACGACTGGTTGACCCCGCCCCCGCCGGCAATGTGGGTCACGACGAGGAGCCGCTCGCGGTTCATGCCCGAAGCCCGTGCCGGATCACCCGACCTTTCAGGCGCAGCGCCGGCTTCTCGACAAGGTGCCAGGAGAGGAAGGCGAAGAGAACGGTCACCACGAAGACCGGCGCGAGCATGGCCACCCAGTGCATGGGATAGACCGCCTGCACGGTCTGCTGCACCGGCCAGCCATACAGATAGATGCCGTAGGACAGATCAGCCTTCGGCTCCGGGACATGGCCGACCATGGCCGGATGCAGGGCGAGAACGAGCACGGCGTAGGCCGTCGCCAGATAAAGCGCCGCGCGGTAGAGCGGCGTCCACGCCAGAAGCGCGGCCAAGCCAAGGAGAACGAGCGCCAGCCATCCCGACAGCGGGATCCGGTCGCGGTGCTGATAGGCCAGCGCTCCGGCGACGAACAGGCTGAACAGGCGCACATAGGTTTCAGCGACAGAGGTGTAGCCGGTCACCGCCTTGACGGTATCGAGCAGGACGACGGCGACCAGAAGCCCGACAAGGCCGGCCCAGGCGTGACGCTGCACCAGACGACCGCCCCAAACGCCCGCAATCAGCACGAGAATGTAGCAGAACATTTCGTAACGCAGCGTCCAGATCGTGCCGTACGGGTTCTTGTACGGGTTCTCGGTCAGGAAGCCGGGCAACGTGCCGTTGCTGCGGAACTCCGTGAGCGCGCGTGTCAGGAAGGTGGTCAGTTGCGGATGCGAGAGATAGGCGCTCGTGGACAGCGTGGTGAAGGCCAGCCCCAGCCCGAAGGCAACCACAAGCGCGCCGACGATGAACGCCGGATAGATGCGCAGCAGCCGCGCCACGACATAGTCCCTCCAGCCGCGGCGGTCGAAGCTCATCGTCACCAGAAAGCCGGAGATGACGAAGAAGCCATTGACGGCGTGCGATCCCAGCGAAAAGCCGGTGGAAGCCGCCAGGAACTCGTCCTCATAGCGGCCAGTGTTGATGCTCATCCCGTGCGACACGACAACGGCCGCGGCGAGCACGAGGCGCAGCAGCGCGAAATTGTCCGGGCCCGCGCCGAACAGCTTGCCCAGACGGGGAGCATGATCGAAGGCGGTTCTGACGCACTTGGCGAGGGATGGCCGTTGCGACATCGCGTTTGCAGTCCGAAGCGGGCGGAAGCTGGCTCCTAACAGACCCGACCAGCGAGGCAACAGCACAGTTTGCGCGCAGAACTGATCGACCCGCGATGATGCGCACGTGACTCCCGATCGGACAGGCTCCACACTCAAACCATAATGATCGGGTGGCGTGACATGCCGGTCATTTCGGTTCGCCTTGTAGGGAGGTTGTCCATGCGCGCAATCCCGTCTGGACCCCGCTGGCTTGCCGGCGCGCTGCTGGTCGCCATGATCACGCTCGCCCACCCGGCCTCGCATCATGCCGTAGCGGCGGATCGGGTGCTCTCCGGCCTGTCCTGGCAGATCGGACCCTTCCGGCTGGATATCCCGCAGATGGAGGTGGTCGGGACTGCGCTCGGTGAGGCGGAGCTGCGCGCGATCCTGACGACAATGCCCGCGAATGGGCTGCTTTCCGGATCGCTGGCGCGGCTCGAAGCGGATCGGGTCATCATCCCCGAGGCGCGGCTGACCCAGGTCTCCGGCGCTGGCGCGCAAACGAACATCTACAGCGGCATCGTCCTCGAGGGAGTGCGGGCCGGCATCATCGCAACGATGACGGTCGGCGCAACCACTGGAAGCTTCAGCGATCCCCAGTATGGCGACATGGCGTATACGGTCGCCAAGGCAGGCGGCGAGGCCATTGACCTGCCGCACATCGCGCGCGTGCTGACCGAACGAGCCGCAGGGCCCGGCGAGCCCCTGAAACCCCTGTTCGCCAGCTTGAGCTACAGCGATTACCGCATTCGCCTGCCGAACGGCGCCGGCGAGATCGCCATTGCCCGGCTGGCGAATCGCGATGCACGGGCGAGACCGGGGGCCGAGCCGCTCGCGGCCGTGATCGCCGACGTGATGGCGCTGCCGCAGGATGACGCGGACAGGAACGGTGCTGATGGGACCGGCCGACCGGAAGCCGAGGAGTTGCGAACCATCGCCCGGGCACTGAGGCTGTTCGACGACCTGCAGTGTGGCGTCATCGATGCGGAGGGCATCGAAGTCCGGATCGACGATGGCGCACAGACGGGCCGCCTGTCGATCCGGCAGGCCCGTTTCAGCGATGCGGGCGGCCAATCCGGCCTGGCCCTCGCCGGGCTCGTCGCGGAGGGCGGCGGTGCGCGTATGGCCCTGGCGGAGTTCGAGGCCCGCGATTTCGCCTTCGCGCCCAGCATCGCCGCGCTGGCGGCGATCATCGAGAAGGGCGATCTTGACGCCGTCACAGAGAGTTTTGGCCGGCTGATCCCGAAGCTCGGCACGATCCGGCTGAAGGGCTTGGAGGTGGAGGCGCCGGAGGCGCTGACCGGAGGGCGGCGGACGCGCGAGGCGCCGCAGCTGCTGCGCCCCGCCATAACCGCGGCCGAGATCGCTGTAGGCGCGCAGCGCAACGGGATCCCGACCGCGATCCGCTTTTCCGTCGAGGGCCTCGACGTGCCGCTGCCGGCCGACGCGAACGACACCGGCGTGCGCGACCTGCGGGCCATGGGGCTGACCAGCGTCAACCTGTCCTGGCTGGCCGACTTCGCCTGGCGCGAGAGCGATAACGTGATCGAGATCCGTTCGCTCAGCTTTTCCGGCCGCGATCTCGTCACAGCGTCGATCACCGGCGAGCTGGCGAATGTCACCGCCGACGTCTTCTCGCTCGATGCGGCGCTGGCCTCCGTCGCATGGCTCGGTGCCACCGCGCGGCGCGTCACCGTGTCGATCGAGAACAAGGGCCTGTTCGAGAAGGTGATGGCCAGCGAGGCGCGCAAGGCCGGGAAAACGCCGGATGCGCTGCGGCGCGAACTCGGTGCGGCGGCGGCCCTCGGCCTGCCCGCATTGCTCGGCCCCTCGGACCAGGCGCGCATCCTGACGAATGCGCTCGCCCGCTTCATCGCTCGCCCGGGGCGGCTCGACATCGACCTCAGCAGCCGCAACCCTGCCGGACTCGGCGTCGCAGATCTGCTCGCCAGCATCGATCGGCCGCAGGCGCTGCTGGACAAGCTCGACGTGAAGGCCGCGGCGCGCTGATCGCGTGCCGCTCCGCCTCACTTGTCCTGGATGTTGAGCCGCAGCGACAACTCGCGCAGCTGTTTAGGCGTCGCCTCCGTTGGCGCGCCCATCAGCACGTCCACGGCCTGCTGGTTCATCGGGAACAGGGCGATCTCGCGCAGATTTGGCGCATCCGCCAGCAGCATGACGATGCGGTCGATGCCGGCCGCCATGCCGCCATGGGGCGGCGCCCCGTAGTGGAAGGCGCGATACATCCCGCCAAAGCGATCGACCACGTCCTTCTCCGAATAACCCGCCAGCTCGAAGGCCTTCACCATGGCCTTCGGCTTGTGGTTGCGGATGCCGCCGGACGCCAGCTCGTATCCGTTGCACACCAAGTCGTACTGAAACGCCTTGATGGCGAGCGGCTCCTGGGTTTCAAGCGCCTCCAGCCCGCCCTGCGGCATCGAAAAGGGATTGTGGCTGAAGTCGATCTTCTTCTCGTCCTCGTTCCACTCATACATCGGGAAGTCGACGATCCAGGCGAGCTCGAAGCGCTCCTTGTCGATCAGGTTCAGCTCCTCGCCGACCTTCGTGCGGGCAAGCCCCGCGAACTTCACGAACTTCTCCGGGTTGCCGGCCACGAAGAAGCACGCATCGCCCGGCTTCAGGGCAAGTTGCGCGATGATGGCGCGGGTGCGCTCCGCGCCGACATTGTTGGCGATCGGCCCCTGCCCCTCGCCGTCATCCTTGACCATCAGATAGCCCAGGCCCGGCTGGCCCTCGCCCTGCGCCCAGCCGTTCATCCGGTCGCAGAAGGCGCGCGAACCGCCACCCGGCGCGGGGATTGCCCAGACCTGGTTCCTGGCGTCCTCGAGGATGCGGGCGAACACCTTGAAGCCTGAGCCGCGGAAATGCTCCGAGACGTCCTGCATCTTCAGCGGGTTGCGCAGATCGGGCTTGTCCGATCCATACAGGCGCATCGCCTCCGCGTAAGGAATGTGCGGGAATACTTGCGTGACCGGGCGGCCCTTGCCGAACTCCTCGAACAGGCCGCGATAGATCGGCTCCATCGTGCCGAGCACGTCGGCCTGCTCGACGAAGCTCATCTCGAGGTCGAGCTGGTAGAACTCGCCATAGAAGCGGTCGGCGCGCGGGTCCTCGTCGCGGAAGCAGGGCGCGATCTGGAAATAGCGGTCGAAGCCTGCCATCATGATCAGCTGCTTGTATTGCTGCGGCGCCTGCGGCAACGCGTAGAACTTGCCAGGGTGCAGGCGACTCGGCACGAGAAAGTCGCGCGCGCCTTCGGGTGAGGACGCGGTCAGGATCGGCGTCTGGAACTCGAAGAAACCGGCCGCCTTCATGCGCTGGCGGATCGAATCGACCACGCGCCCGCGCAGCATGATGTTGTCGTGCAGACCCTGACGGCGCAGGTCGAGGAAGCGGTATTTCAGGCGCGTATCCTCGGGATAGGGCTGATCGCCGAACACCTGGAGGGGAAGCTCGTCGGCCGGGCCAAGCACCTCGAGATCGGTGATGAACACCTCGATCTCGCCGGTGGCGAGATCGGGGTTCTGCGTGCCGGCGGGGCGGATGCGCACCTTTCCGTCGATCCGGATACACCACTCCGACCGGCAGGCTTCCACGGCCTTGAACGCCGGCGAGTCCGGATCGGCGACGCATTGCGTCATGCCGTAATGGTCGCGCAGATCGACAAACAGCACGCCGCCATGGTCGCGGATGCGGTGGCACCAACCCGACAGACGAACCACCTGGCCCGCCTCGGCGGCGGTCAGCGCGCCGCAGGTGTGGGAGCGATAGCGGGGAAGCGACATGGGCAGCATCTCGTCGAACAGGGCAATTCCGTCAGGCGTCGGCAATCGGCGGTGAGGCTGCGAAAGTCAAGCTGGACCCGGCGGCCGGGCAGCATGTCCGTTGCGACGAGCTGATCCCTTTGCCGGATGGCCAAGCGCCGCACCGGACGCTATCAGCGAGCGGACCCGAAACCGTCACCATCTGCCAAGGCCCGCGACCATGAAGGACATGATCGAGCAGCTCGAAGCCCGCCGCGCCAATGCCCGCCTCGGCGGAGGCGAGGCGCGGATCGCAGCCCAGCACAAGCGCGGCAAGCTCACCGCCCGCGAGCGCATCGATCTCCTGCTCGACAGCGGCTCGTTCGAGGAGTTCGACATGTTCGTGCAGCATCGCTGCACGGATTTCGGCATGGAAAAGACGAAGATTCCGGGAGACGGCGTCGTTACCGGCTGGGGCACGGTGAACGGCCGCACCGTCTTCGTCTACTCGAAGGACTTCACCGTGTTCGGCGGCTCGCTGTCCGAGACGCACGCCAACAAGATCACGAAGATCCAGGACATGGCGCTGAAGATGCGCGCGCCGATCATCGGGCTGATCGACTCCGGTGGCGCCCGCATCCAGGAGGGCGTAGCCTCGCTCGGCGGGTTCGCCGAGGTGTTCAAGCGCAACGTCCACGCATCCGGCGTGATCCCGCAGATTTCCGTCATCATGGGACCCTGCGCCGGCGGCGACGTCTATTCGCCCGCGATGACGGATTTCATCTTCATGGTGCGGGACACCTCCTACATGTTCGTCACCGGCCCGGACGTGGTGAAGACCGTCACCAACGAGACCGTGACGGCCGAGGAGCTCGGCGGAGCGAAGGTCCACACGACGAAGTCAGCCGTGGCGGACGGCGCCTTCGACAACGATGTCGAGGCCATTCTTCAGGTGCGACGCCTGCTCGACTTCCTGCCCGCCAACAACGAGGCCGGCGCGCCGGAGATCCCGTCCTTCGACGTGCCGGACCGGGTCGACATGAGCCTCGACACGCTCATACCCGACAACGCGACCAAGCCCTACGACATGAAGGAGCTGGTTCTGAAGACGGTCGACGAGGGCGACTTCTTCGAGATCCAGGAGGCCTTCGCGAAGAACATCATCACCGGTTTCGGCCGCATCGAGGGCCGCACGGTCGGCTTCGTCGCGAACCAGCCGATGGTGCTCGCCGGCGTGCTCGACTCCGACGCCAGCCGCAAGGCCGCGCGCTTCGTGCGCTTCTGCAACGCCTTCTCGATCCCCATCGTCACCTTCGTGGACGTGCCGGGGTTCCTGCCCGGCACGGCGCAGGAATATGGCGGGCTCATCAAGCACGGCGCCAAGCTGCTGTTCGCCTACTCGCAGTGCACCGTGCCGCTCGTCACCTGCATCACGCGCAAGGCCTATGGCGGGGCCTACGACGTCATGGCCTCGAAGCACATCGGGGCGGATGTGAACTACGCCTGGCCGTCGGCGCAGATCGCCGTGATGGGCGCGAAGGGCGCGGTCGAGATCATCTTCCGCGGCGGCGATGCCGAGACGATCGCGCAGCAGACCAAGGCCTACGAGGACCGCTTCATGAGCCCCTTCGTCGCCGCCGAACGCGGCTATATCGACGAGGTGATCATGCCGCATTCCACCCGCCGCCGCATCGCCCGGGCGCTGGCCATGCTGCGCAGCAAGCAGACCGAACAACCGTGGAAGAAGCACGACAACATCCCGCTCTGAAGCCGGCTTTGTTCTCCGGACAGATGCAGGACATGTATCGCGTCCGGGCTGGTTAGGGTGGTGAGGCGCGCCGTCATGGTGTTGACGCAGATCATGGGCAACTCCCCGCGCCGACGACAGGTTCAGTCCGCGTCATGCAACAAGGAAGCCCTCCGATGACCGCCAGCAATCCCTCCGCCGCGACCGCGCGCCAGCATGTGACGCGGCCGCTCGCCGATATCGCCTGCCTGGTTCGCGTTGCTGATGAGACGCCCGAGGTCGCGTTCCGGCAGGCGCTGAGCCTCGCCGTGGAGCATCAGGCCCATCTGACGCTCGCCATCGCAGCCGTCCGGGTTGCGACGCCCTATACGCCCTTCTGGTCCGGCCTGCCGGCTTCGCTCACCAGCGAGCTGAACGAGCGCACCCGCGCTGCCGCGAAGGCGCTTGCCGACAAGGCCGAAGACGAGGCGAGGATCGCGGGCATCAACATCACGGTCGAGATCATGGAGGACGACGCAGGCTCCTGTGCCGCGTATGCCGTCAAGCTCGGCCGTGCTGCGGACCTGATCGTGGTGGATCAGCCCGATGCGGCGCTCGACATCAAGTCGGCGCTGTTCGAGCAGGCGCTGTTCCATTCCGGACGGCCGGTGCTGGTCGCCACGCCGCACCATGAGCCGATTTCGACCGTCGGGCGGCTGATGCTGGCCTGGGACGGCTCTGCCCATGCAGCGCGCGCGGCGAACGACGCACTCGCCCTGTTCCCGGGCATCGCAATGGTCGATATCGTCTCGGTTGTGGGCGAAAAGGATCTGACGCTCACTCTGCCCGGCGCCGACTTCGCTCGGCATCTGGCGCGCAAGGGCCCGTTGGTCAATCTCGTCGAACTGACCGCAGCCGGCCGGACCGTGAGCGATGTGCTCGACGACCATGCGGTCGCGAGCGGCGCCGACCTCGTGGCGATGGGCGGCTACGGCACGTCGCGCTGGCGCGAATTCGTGCTCGGCGGCGTGACCGTGTCGCTGGTGCAAGGCGCACGCAGGCCCTTGCTGATGGCCTACTGACAGGCATCTTCTCGGTCGGACTCGACGACGGCCCGCTTTTCCGCTTAAGCGGGCCTCGATGCAGATGATCACGACAACGGCGGCGCTGGCGGAAGCCTGCGCCCGCTTCAGCACCCATCCCTTCGTCACGGTCGACACCGAGTTCCTGCGGGACGCGACCTATTACCCGAAGCTCTGCCTGCTGCAGATGGCCTCCCCCGAGGAGGCGCTGCTGGTCGATCCGCTCGCGCCCGGGCTCGATCTCGCGCCATTCTTCGCGCTGATGGCGAACCCACAGGTGGAGAAGGTGTTCCACGCCGCGCGGCAGGACCTCGAGATCATCTGGACGCTCGGCCGGCTGATCCCCAAGCCGCTGTTCGACACGCAGATCGCCGCCATGGTCTGCGGCTATGGCGATTCTGTCGGCTACGAGCAGCTCGTGAACGATTTCGCCAGGGCGCGCGTCGACAAGTCCTCACGCTTCACGGATTGGTCGCGGCGTCCTTTGTCGGAGGCGCAGCTGGCCTATGCCCTGTCGGACGTGACCCATCTGCGCGTCGTGTATCAGGGGCTGAAGGCCGAGCTCGAGGCGTCCGGCCGAAGCAGCTGGCTTGCCGAAGAGATGGCGCTTTTGAGCGCTCCTTCGACCTACGAAACGCACCCGCGCGAGGCGTGGATGCGCCTGCGTGGCCGTGTCCGCAAGCCGCGCGAGCTCGCCATCCTGATAGAGCTTGCCGCCTGGCGCGAGACCGAAGCCCAGGCGCGCGACATCCCGCGCCAGCGCGTGATGAAGGACGATGCGCTCATGGACATCGTGCAGCGGGCCCCCCGCGACGAGCAGGCCCTGTCCGAGCTCAGATCCCTGCCGCGCGGCTTCGAGCGCTCGAGATCGGGCGCCGAGGTGCTCGAAGCGGTCCGACGCGCGCTGGAGGTCGACCCCAGGACCCTGCCCAAGCTGGACCGCGATGGCCCGCGCGGCGGCAATGGCGCGGTGCTGGATCTGCTCAAGGTGCTGCTCAAGGCCGTCTGCGACGCCGAGAAGGTTGCGCCGAAGATCATCGCCACGGTGGACGATCTCGAGGCCATCGCGGCCGATGACGATGCATCGGTGCCGGCGCTCACCGGCTGGCGGCGCGCGCTGTTCGGGGAAAAGGCGCTGGCGCTCAAGAGCGGCCAGCTCGCCCTGCGCGTGCGCGGCGGTCGGGTTCAGGTTGAAGCCTAGTCTTGCGGCCCGCACATCTCCGGAAAGACACGGGCCGGGCCAACGAAAAGGCCGGGCTCGGAAGCCCGGCCACCGGTTGATGTTTCCTTGTGCTTGCTCAGCCGACGATCTCGGCCTCGGAGAACCATTGCGCGATCTCGATCGCTGCGTTCTCGGGGGAGTCCGAGCCATGCACCGAGTTCTCGCCGACCGAAAGGGCGAACTGCTTGCGGATGGTGCCCTCCGCGGCATTGGCCGGGTTGGTGGCCCCCATCACCTCGCGATAGCGGGTGACGGCGTCCTCGCCTTCGAGAACCTGAACCACAACGGGAGCAGCCGACATCTGCTGCGTCAGCTCGGCAAAGAAGGGGCGCTCCTTGTGCACGGCATAGAAACGCTCGGCCTGGGCGAGCGTCATGTGCACGCGCTTCTGCCCGACGATGCGCAGGCCAGCGGCCTCGATCACCGCATTGATCGCGCCGGTGAGGTTGCGGCGCGTCGCATCCGGCTTGATGATGGAGAAGGTGCGCTGGATCGCCATGGATGTGTCCTTGTGGAGTGCGGGAAATCTCGAAAAGCGGCGCGCTTATAGCCGCCCGATTCCCGCCCCACAAGGCGCGATCCCACCGCCCCGTCAATGCCGGGTGACGAAGGCGCGGGCCTCTCGCAGCGCAGCCGCGATCTCGTCCTTGCTCATCTCGGCGGCGAGTTCGGCGCGGCGCTCGGCGGCGGCCTTGCACCCCAGCATCATCGCCACGTTGAACCATTTGTGCGCCGAGACGTAGTCCACCGGCTGCCCCCTGCCCGAGGCGTAGGCCAGGCCCATCGCGTAGTAGCTATCCGCCGTCATGGTGGGGGCGGCCTCGCCCTGCTCCATGCCCTCGATCATCAGTCGCGCCATCTGAACCACCCTGAAATGGTTTGTCGTCCTGCGCCGGCTCTGTGTGCTCTTCTTCGCCGGTCGTTGGATGAAGGATGGACCATGTTCTCGAAAATTCGTCTAAAATGCGCGCTGAATCCAATGTAAACGCCCTGGCCGGGCGCTGTCCGATGCATCGTCCGGCAACCGCAAGAACGCTGATTTGCCTTTCTTTTCAATGCGGACAGAAGCGTTTGTGCAGACGCTGATTCAGCTATCTTTCACCACGCTTGAAGCTGAGCCATGAATGGCGCTACCGAACGCGCCCAGGACCGGCTCCACGTCGACTTGCACGCTCAGGGACTGCTGGCCCGAGCCGATCAGGACGCCATCGATCGGGGCGACATCGGCATAGTCGCGGCCGCGTGCAGCGGCGATATGATCGACGCCGGCAATCATGTCGTTTGTGGGATCGAATCCGATCCAGCCCTCTGCAGGCCCGCACCAGACCGAGACCCAGGCATGGGTTGCGTCGGCGCCCTGAAGCCGCTTCTGCCCCGGAGGCGGAATGGTGCGCAGATAGCCGCTGACATAGGCTGCCGGCAGCCCAAGCCCGCGAAGGCCCGCAATCATGACATGGGCGAAGTCCTGACAGACACCGCGCCGCGCCTTGAGCACCGCGGCGACCGGGGTCGAGACCACAGTCGCCATCGGATCATAAACGAAGTCGCTCCGGATACGGGCCATCAGCTCGCGCGCGCCCTCCGCGAGGGGCCGGCCCGGGCTGAAACTTGCGGCCGCATAGGCCGTCGCCTCGGGTTCGATCGGCACGAGCCGGCTGGCGTAGAGGTAATGCGCCGGATTGTCTGCGCTCAGGCTGTTCTGGTGCAGCGCTGCGTCGCGCACCAGTTCCCACGGGTGCGCCAACGCCAGCAGCGGCGCATCGACGCGCGTCACCTCAACCCGCGAGCGCACCGCGACGGCGAGCATGCGATGCTGGCGCTCGATCGTGACGGTCATGACTCGGTTGCCGAAGAAGCAGCGTCCGTCGCGCCGTTGGCTCGCTTCCGGCTCCAGCTGCACGATGCTCGAGAGCACGCGCTGGCCGGGCTCCTCGCGCGGGAACATCCGCAGCACGCAGCGCGCAAAAGGCACCGGCGCGCTGTAGGCGTAAGTCGTCACGTGGCGAATGTCGTAAAACACGGCCGGGCGATGGAACAGGCGGGACCGGGATCGACCGGCGTCTGCAGTAAGTATCGCCCGGCGACCGCATCCGACAAGGCCATCAGGCGCTGTTCGAGGCCGAGGATCCAGGCAGGGTCGGCCTCGTCGATGCTCGCTGTTGCGACATCCGCCGCAAGCCGAACCGCGAGCCGACGCGGCGGCTCCAGCAGTCCGTCCTGCTCCAGAACCGGAAGCTCGGACACTTCGCGGTCGAGACGATCGAGCTGAAAGGCGACCGAGCGGGG
>CAZDUL010000156.1:0-21286 GCA_964508635.1 uncultured Allobosea sp.
GGTGGCCAGGTTGTTGACCGCGGTCGGCGACTGCCGGGTGTCGATCGGCCCGCCCATCATGGTCAGCGAGCGCGGCACCGGCTCGCCGCGCGCGGCCATCAGCGACACCGCGGCCAGCACCGGCACGGTCGGCTGGCACACACTGATCACGTGCACGCGGGCGGCCCCGAGGTGGCGCAGGATTTCACCGATGCGCTGTTCCGCCATGTCGATCACGGCCTTCGCGAGCTTGGGGTCGGCGACCTGACGGTGCCCAAGCGCATGAAGAGGATCGCGCAGAATTTCTATGGCCGGGTCGGGGCCTATGCGCCGGCGCTCGACGCCGCCGACGCTGGCGCGCTCGCGGCGGCGCTGGAGCGCAACATCCCGGGCGTCGATGGGCAGCGTCTGGCGGCCTATGCTCTGGCTGCAGAGCAGGCGCTCGCCGGTTTCGACCTCGATCGGCTCCTCGCCGACGTCCACCCCTTCCCCACGCCCGCCGCTATCGGCGAAACCCCTCAGGAGACGTGATGTCACCGCGCAAGGACAAGACGCCCCCCGGCCGCAAGGCCAGCGGGCCGGACGAAGCCACCGGCGCGCCGGCGGCGCCCTGGCCGCTCAGCCGTCCGCTCGTCGCCGCCTCCGTGCCGACCACCGGCAAGGCGATGGTCGTCGATGCCAACGCGGCCGAGCGCGAGGCGCTGGCAGGCTTTCTCGGCGTGCTCTCCGTGGAAAGCGCGAAGGCCTCGCTCGACTTCAGGCGAGAGGGCGAGCGCATTCGGGTTCAGGGCCGGGTCCTTGCCGAGGTCACCCAGCAATGCGTGCTGACGCTCGAGCCGGTCACAGCCCTGATCGACGAGGCGGTCCATCTCGTCTTCGCCCCGCCGGAAGAGGCACAAGCGGCCGCCAGGGCGGCCGGACTGCCCGATGAGCACGACCTCGTCGACGACGACGGCGATCTCGATCTCCACGGGGTGGATCCAGCCGCCGTGAATCTCGATCTGCTCGATGACCCCGACGCACTGCCGGACCCGATTGTCAACGGCACGATCGATGCGGGCGCCGTGATGGTGGAAACCATCGCCGTTGCGCTAGATCCCTACCCGCATGCGCCAGGCGCAACCTTCGGCGAGCGCATCGAGGACGGGCCGGTGTCGCCCTTCGCGGCCCTGTCGAAGCTGAAGGGCGAATAGCCATGCCGCCGGCTTGCGGTTGGGCGGCCGGTCGCTATGTTGCAGTCCCACGTTGCAGTTCCGATCCGGGGTTTGTGCGTGCCCGCCTCGCGTCGGGGGGCTGCGCCTTGCGCCCGGTTCCACCGACCCCGTCCCGCACACGCCATCGTTGCCGCCTGTCATGCCGAACACCGTCACCCTCTCCCTCGACGCCATGGGCGGCGATCACGGACCCTCGGTCGTGGTGCCGGGAGCGGCCATCGCCCTGGAGCGCCGCCCCGATCTGCGCTTCGTGATGTTCGGCAATCGGGCCGAGATCGAGCCGCTTCTGGCCCAGCACCCGAAGCTGAAGGCCGCCACCACGCTGCATCACACCGATGTCGCCGTGAGGATGGACGACAAGCCGAGCCAGGCCCTGCGCGCCGGTCGCTACAAGTCCTCGATGTGGAAGGCGATCGAGGCCTGCAAGACCGGCGAGGCCGATGCCTGCGTCTCCGCCGGCAACACCGGCGCGCTGATGGCGATGGCAAAGTTCTGCCTGAAGTCGATGGCGCATATCGAGCGTCCCGCCATCGCTGCCATCTGGCCGACCGTTCGCGGCGAGAGCGTGGTGCTGGATGTGGGCGCCACCATCGGGGCCGATGCGGCCCATCTCTATGATCTTGCGATCATGGGCGCAGCGATGGCCCGCATCGTGTTCGACATCGATCGTCCGACGGTAGGCCTTCTGAATGTCGGCGTCGAGGAGATCAAGGGCGTCGATGCGGTGAAGGAGGCTGGCCGCCTGCTGCGGGAGGCCAACCTGCCGCATCTGGACTATCGCGGCTTCGTCGAGGGCGACGATCTCGGCAAGGGCACCGTCGATGTGGTGGTGACGGAGGGTTTCACCGGCAACATCGCGCTCAAGACCGCAGAAGGCACGGCCAAACAGATCGCGGAATACCTGCGCGCCGCGCTCAGCCGCTCGCTGATTTCGAAGATCGGTTATCTCTTCGCCCGCGGCGCCTTTGCGGCGCTGAAGGAGAAGATGGACCCGCGCAAGGTCAATGGCGGCGTGTTTCTCGGCCTTGACGGCGTTGTCATCAAGAGTCATGGCGGCACCGATGCGATCGGGTTCGCCAGTGCGGTGGAGCTCGGTTACGAGATGGCGCGCTACGAGCTCCTGGCGAAGGTGCGCGAGATGGTGGACGCCCATCAGGCGCCCGCACCGGTTGGCGGGGAAAGCTGAGCCGGTATAGGACCCAATCCGGGTTTGACGGCCGTGTGCGCGGTCACCCGGCAGACAAGGACGGTTGCTTCCTCGTGTCCCGCTTGAGATCGGTCGTGCGCGGTTGTGGCCAGGCGCTGCCCCGGCAGGTGATAAGCAATGACGCGCTGAGCGCGCGCGTCGAGACCTCGGACGCATGGATTCGCCAGCGCACCGGCATCGAGCGGCGCCACATCGCCGCACCCGACGAAACCACTTCGACTCTGGGGATTGAAAGCTCGCGGCAGGCTCTGGTTGCAGCCGGCCTCGAAGCGCGCGACCTTGATCTGATCATCTGCGCCACCTCGACCCCGGACTTCACCTTTCCCGCCACGGCGACGCAGATCCAGGCGGGGCTGGGTATCCACCACGGCGCCGCCTTCGACGTGCAGGCAGTCTGTTCCGGCTTCGTGTTCGCGCTGGCAACGGCCGACAAGTTCCTGACATCCGGGTCGCACAGGGCGGCGCTGGTGGTGGGCGCCGAGACCTTCTCCCGCATCCTCGACTGGACGGACCGGAGCACCTGCGTGCTGTTCGGCGACGGCGCGGCGGCCGTGGTGCTGACGGCGGAAGTCGGCGCCGGCGATCTGGGTGACCGTGGCGTGCTGCACACCCACATCCGCTCCGACGGACGCTATCGCGACAAGCTCTTTGTCGATGGTGGGGCGGGGTCCAACGGCAAGGTCGGACAGTTGCGCATGGAGGGGCGCGAGGTTTTCAAGCATGCCGTCGTCAACCTCGCCGAGACCGTCGAGGAGACGCTGCGCGCCACCGGCTACAGCGGCTCCGACATCGACTGGTTTGTGCCGCACCAGGCCAACAAGCGCATCATCGACGCCACGGCCGAAAAGCTCGGCGTCGATCCGGCCAGGGTGGTTTACACGGTGCAGGACCACGGCAACACGTCGGCCGCCTCGATCCCGCTCGCGCTGGCCCGCGCCACCGCGGACGGCCGCATCAGGCCAGGTCACCTCGTGCTCATCGAGGCGATGGGCGGCGGCTTCACCTGGGGCTCTGCGCTGATCCGCTGGTGAAGCGCTTGCCCACAAGGCAGCATCGACAAGGCATTGACAGTATTGTGGGATTGACCGGCTGTAGGCAGCCGCCTAGCTTCGGGCCGGTTTCCGGTTTCACGAATCCGTCGCCAGAGGAAGACGAGGCAACAGCCATGGCAGGGCGCACCATCACCCGAGCCGATCTGAGCGAGGCCGTCTATCAGAAGATCGGCCTGTCGCGCACCGAATCCGCCGCGCTGGTGGAGACCGTGCTCGACGAGATCAGCGAGTGCATCCTGCGCGGCGAGAACGTGAAGCTGTCGTCCTTCGGCTCGTTCATCGTGCGCAAGAAGGGGCGACGCATCGGCCGCAATCCCAAGACCGGCGTCGAGGTTCCGATCGATCCACGGCTTGTCATGGTCTTCAAGCCATCGAACGTGATGAAGGCACGCATCAACGGTCAGGCTGTCGAAGGCGAAGAGGATTGATCCTGTCCCCCCATCCCGCAACGGTGGAGGAGGAATTGGTCGACAAGAGTCCGGATGCCTTCCGCACCATCAGCGAGGTCGCCGAGGATCTCGATGTGCCGCAGCATGTGCTGCGTTTCTGGGAGACCCGTTTCAGCCAGATCAAGCCGCTGAAGCGCGGCGGTGGACGCCGCTACTACCGGCCCGACGACGTGGCGCTGATCCAGGGCCTGAAGACGCTGCTGTATGGACAGGGCTACACCATCAAAGGGGTTCAGCGTATCCTGAAGGAGCAGGGGGTGCGCCATGTCCAGGCCATCGGTCGCGGCCAGATCGCGCCGGGGCCCGAGCGGGCGCAGGATGCGCCTGCTGCGTCGGTCGCGGCGCCTGACGATACGCTATCGGCGCGTCAGCCGGCGTTGCCCATGGCGGGCGCGGCTTCTGGCCCCGTGCCGGATCGGCCACCGCACGCAGCGTCGGTGCAGCCGCCTGCGTCCGACCTCCAGGCGGTGTTGCGCGCCGTGCACGACGATCTGGCCGACGCCCGACTCGCGCTGCACCGCGCGCTGCACGGGGCAGGCCACGACAACAGCTACTGAGACGGAACAAAGGGCTCCAGGGGCTGATCGCGTCGCACGTAAAGCGGGTGGCGCGGCGAGTCGTCCGCGGTGCGGCCGAGACAATGCAGTGGCCGGCGGTGCAATCGGGCCAGCTCGAGCACCGTGTCGATGCGCTGCTGACGCTGGCTGCGCACGGCCGCTGGCACCGACCCGGCTCCGCCCCAGGCGCAAATGATCCGGTCCTTCCCTCCCGCCGACCGCAGCGTCCGGTCGATGGCATCCAGCGCCTGCGCCCCCATGGCTGGTGTTTCGCCAAGACTGAGCGCGCGCCAGAGAGTACGGGGGCTTGGGCTGCGCCAGATGAAAAGGTTGACGACGAACAACCGGCTGGCCCTTTCGCGCCGTGCGAAGCCGATGCAGCGGCGCACGGTCGGATCATCCCTCGCATCATCGGCCGTCGAGGGGTTGAGCATGATGAAGACGACCGCTGGAGCCGGTTCGCAGGAATCGAGCACGCGCGAAAGGGTGAGGCGGACATCATGCGGCCAAGTGGCCTGCGCGCAGGCCGGATCCGTCAGGACGAGGGGCATCGACCTTGCCGCACCGCAGCCGCCCGCCGCGGCGCCATGCTCATGTTGTTCTGACAATGGTCGGGGCGGCGGGATTTGAACCCACGACCCCTAGTCTCCCAGACTAGTGCGCTAACCGGGCTGCGCTACGCCCCGACACAGGCCGCAGCTTATAGAGAGGCGCGCAAGCGCGCGCAATGGCGAAAGGGATCGCCCGGGTGCCGACGCGGGCAGGCTTAACCCTGCGACTTTACCATTCGTTAAGGCTTCGCTTGTCAACGCCGCGCCCGACACGTCACCGTTGCTCTCCGAACGCCGCGCCATGGCCGCCGGCGAGGGGGAGACCGTCCCATGTCGCTTGCCGTCGCCGATCGTGAGCCCGCGCCGCGGCGCAGTGCAGACAGGCCTGGTGCCATCTCCGGACAGGCGGCCGGCCAGGCTGATGGTCTTTCAAGCTACTTCGCGGAAGTCCGTCCGCACTGGCATTCGCAATGGGCGTGGGAGCACTATCGCGACACCGTGATGGGCCTTGCCCGTCGCTTCGGCCTGATCGAGCTGTGCGAGATCGGCGGCGGGCGCGATCCGCTCTTTCTGCCGGACGATCCGGCCGTGAAGGATGTCTCGCTGACGGTCAACGACATCGACCAGGTTGAGCTCGATTTTGCGCCGAAGGGACTGAAAAAGGCGCGCTTCGACATCGCAGGCCGCCTCGATGAAGCTGCGGCGCGACCCGAAAGCTACGAGCTGATGTTCTCGCGCATGGTTTTCGAGCATGTCGATGGCGTCGAGCGCGCCTGGGCCAACTGCCATGTGCTGCTGAAACCGGGCGGAGTGGCGCTGGCCTTCATCCCGACGCTGTGGGCGCCTGTTTTCACGCTCAACCACATGATCCCCGAAACCCTGTCGCGGCGGATCGTGCATGCGCTGTTTCCGGCGCGCCGCGATGGCGGCGGCGATCCGAAGTTCCCGGCCCTTTACGATCAATGCTTCAGCGCCCCGCACCGCATCGTGCCGATGCTGCGCCGTGCCGGGTTTGCCGATGTCCACATCCAGCCCTTCTGGGGGCATGGCTATTTCGAGCGGCTGCCGGTGGTGCGGGAGCTCGACGCCCTGTTCAACCGCGCTGCCGCCGCGCTGGACTGGCGGCTGGTCACGACCTACGCCTACATCGTGGCGCGCAAGGCAGCGTGAGCCGGGGCTTCGCCAGCCCGGGTCAGATCGGCATGATGGCCGGGTCATCCATCGCCTGCTCGGCCGCCTTCAGGCGCGGGCTCGGCGCGCCGCGCGCTGTCAGCCACTGCAGCCGTGCCCAGAAGTCCTTGGGCGAGAACGGCTTGCGCAAGCCGACCCGGATCCCGTGGCGCTGCGCCTTCTGCACGTCGCGTGTGCGGGGCAGGCTGAACAGCATGAGGAACGGCGCAACCCCGTCCGCGCCGATGCGCTTGTCCACGACATGCCAGGCGGGGGTGTCGAAATCCTCGAGGATCCGCTGCTCGACAACATAGATGTCAACTGCGCTCCAGGTCGCCGCCATGATGAACTCCGGCGCGGAGCCGACCGTGATCATGCGCTGGATGCCGCACTCGCGGCACAGGTCCCGCACCAGTTTTGCGGAGGCGGGATTTCCGTCGGCGATCAGCGCCGCGAGGTTTCCCACCTGCGGCGGGCGGTATTTCAGGCTCATGGGTCAACGGACCTTGGCACGCGGAACGAACGCTCGAACAGTGGCGGGCCGGCACGCGGCCGCAGAGGGAAATGGGCGGCTTGTGGCCGCCGGGGAAACAGATTGGGCGGCGGCTTGTGGCCGCCGGGATGGTCGCGCGCCGGCGCGGCCGGGGAAACAGATCGGGCGGCGGCTTGTGGCCGCCGCCCGACCGTGAGGCGCGACTCCCTGGTGGTGGCGAGGGTGGGGCGGGAGCCGGACCTGTTCCGTTGCCCTCAGCCGAGCAGCCGCAGCACGCCCTGCTGCTGCTGCGAAGCGAGCGCCAGCGTCTGCTGCGAGAGCTGCTGGCGGGTCTGCAGGGTGAGCAGGTTCGCCGCTTCCTCGTTCTGGTCGGCCAGCACGAGGTTGTCGGCGCCGGTCTGCAGCGTCTTCATCATGGCGCGGGTGAAGTCCTGCCTGGTCTGCACCGTCGACAGGTTCGAGCCGAGGCGCGACGCGTCGGAGCGCAGGCGTGTCAGCGCCGCCGACAGCTGCGATTCCGCGTCGGCGATCGACATCGTGGCGAACACGCCGGAGGTAACCTCCGCGATGCCGATGGGGTTGGTCGCCGATCCATAGTCGACGGCCGTGATGGTGATGTTGCTGGTGTTCGTCTCGTTGAACTGGACCGTCAGCGACTGGTTGTTGAGAAGGTTGATGCCGTTGAAGCCGGCATCGCGCGCCGCGCGCTGGATCTGCGTACGGATCTCGTTGAACTGCGCCGCGAGCGATGTCAGCCGTGCCGAATCGCCCGACGCGCCCGGAGTCGTGGTGCCCGCCGAGATGCCAAGCGCGGTCATCACGGCGCCCGTCGAGGACGCGTCCACCGTGAGCGACTGACCGTTGGTGGATGTCAGGCGAAAGTTCTGGTTCGAGCCGTTCTGCACCAGTTCGGCCTTGACGCCGATGTTGGCGGAGTTGATCGCCGTCACCAGCTCACCGACGGTGGTCGTTGCTGTCGTCTCGAAGGTGATGTTCGGACCCGAGCCGGTGCGCAGCACAAGCTGGCCCGCGCCGCCGGCATTCGTTGACGCCGTCACGTTGGTTGTGCCGGTAGCTGCGGCGGCAGTGCCGCTGTTGGCCTCCTTGGCCTGGCGCACGACCGACTGGGCGCTTTCGACCAGCCTGGTGATCGACTTGATGCCGTTGTCGGCCGCCTCGATCGTCTTCACCGCGTTCGACATCGAGTCGAGCAGGTTGTTGAGATCGTTGGCGCGCGAGGTCAGGTTGGCGGCTGTGAAGAAGTTGGTCGGGTTGTCCAGCGCCGAGTTGACGCGCTTGCCGGTGGCGAGGCGGGTCTGCACGGTTTCCGCCATGCGGGCGGAGTCCTGCAGGGAGAACAGCGAGTTGCGGATGCCGACGGAGAGCGAGATTCCAGACATGGGGTCGTGTCCTTTCTAGACAGCGGAGCCGGCGCCATTCGCCGGCGAACACGACCATAGGTTGTATCTGTGACCAAAACCTTAAGTTGTATCATGCAACCGGATCGGGTTGCGTCTTTGTCCCTGCGACTGTGCGTTGAAGCAACTCATTGAAGCAAATGGTATTTTCGCGCAGATTGGGTTCCTGCCGGATCGGCGGAGGGGTCTCCGCTCCGCCGATCCGGCAACCGGAGCTCAACCATGATCGCGGTAAATCTCCAGTCGGTGCAACCGGAGCGCGAATCTTCGTGTCCATTCGGGGTGAAGGTGCGCGCTATCCGCTGCCCGGCCCTTGCGCTGCGATGGTGGCCTATGGCCAGATCATCGCCCGAAATGACACTGGCGATGACGCGCGAGATGGCAACCGACCCCGTATCCGATCTGATCACCGTTCTCGTGTCGGTCCCGTCCGACGATACCGGGCGGGCGATCGGCCGGGCCGTGGTTGAACAGCGTCTCGCGGCCTGCGCGCAGATCATGCCCATCGCCAGCGTCTATCGCTGGCAGGGCGCGGTGGTCGAGGATGACGAGGCTTTGCTTGTGCTGAAGACGAGGGTGAGCCTGTTCGCGCCGCTGGCGGCCGCCATTCGTGCGCGGCACCCTTACCAGACGCCCCAGATCACGGCCCTGCCTGTCGTGGCGGCGGATTCCGCCTACCGCGACTGGGTGCTGGCCGAGACGGCCGCCGCGTCAGGCTGAGGCCCGTTTGGCGCTTCCCGGCCGCGGCGCGGCGGGCGGCATGACGGCGGCCAGACCCCAGACGAGACCGAGCTGCAGGTAGACATGGCGCCAGTGATCGATGTCGATCTGGATGCCCTGCAGCAGCGTGATGAACAGCACGGACCAGATCGCGATCGCGTGGGCCTGCGTTGGCCCTGGGCGAAAGACCACCGTCCAGCCGGCGATCATGGTGGCGATGAACAGGCCGAGATAGGCGAAGCCGCCGAGCCAGCCATAGGAGGCGAAAGCGTTGATGAAGGTGTTGTGCGGGTCTTCCGGGAAATGGTAGCGGAAGCGCAGCGGACCCATGCCGTTCGGCATCTCGAGCAGCATCGGCAGCGAGCGGATCTGGTTGCCGAAGCGGCCCTGCACGCCGACATCATAGGACTGGTTGAGGCTGGCGCGCTCGACGAACACGTCGCGGATCGCGTCGAAGGACAGGGCGACGGCGAGGCCCGCCGCCGCGACCACCACGATGAGGATGCCGAAGCCGATCACGCGCGCCCGCTGCGCCGCATGCCGCGCCGTGATGAAGGTGAGCGCGAACAGCACCGCCGTCGCGCCGACCAGGTTGCCCCAGGCGCCGCGCGAGAATGACAGGAAGAGCCCCAGCACCGGTACGCTGAGGAGCGCCAGCCCCGCGACGAGGCCGACGCGACGCAAGAGGATCGCCTGCACGACGAAGATCACCGGCAGAACCAGGAATGGCCCGAAGACATTGGGGTCCTTGAAGGTTCCGGATGCCCGCCCGTGCAGGGTCAGCATCGGTCCCAGCCCGCCGATGTTGAAGTAACCGATGATGCCGGCCGTCGCGGCGATCCAGGCCGAGACGATCAGCCCCTTGCGGATGGTCTCGAGCCGCCCGAAGGCGTCATCGGCCATGAGCGCGGCGAACAGGAATGCGGTCAGCATCAGGTAGACGCCGACCGCGATGAACCGGACCGAGTCCGGTTCGCTCATGAACGGAATGAGGGAGAGCACGCCGCCGATGTTGAACAGCAGCAGCAGAGCCACCAGCGGGATGAGCCGCTGGTTCATGCGCAGGCCCGTGATCAGGAACACGAACAGCGTGACAAGGAACATCACCTCGTAGGGCGACGGCTCGATCACGGCGAAGCAGCCGACCACCACGAACAGCCACAGCACGCCGCGCTGCAAAGCTGCCAGCGGGATGAGCCCCGCGCGGCCGCGCGGCATCGTCTCGTGGGAGGCGGCCGGCGCGCTCAATAGGCGTTCTCGCGCTTGGTGAGCAGGGAGACCGGCGTCATCGCGAGGATGTAGAGATCGAACAGGATCGACCAGTTCTCGATATAGTAGAGGTCGTGTTCGACGCGACGCTGGATCTTCTCCTGGGTGTCGGTTTCGCCGCGCCAGCCATTGATCTGCGCCCAGCCGGTGATGCCGGGCTTCACCTTGTGGCGCGCGAAATAGCCATCGACGACCTCGTCGTAGAGCCGGTTGTCGGCCTTGGCCTGCAGCGCGTGCGGGCGCGGGCCCACCAGCGAGAGGTTGCCGGTGAAGACGACATTGAACAGCTGCGGCAGCTCGTCCAGCGAGGTGCGCCGGATGAACCGGCCGACGCGGGTGACCCGCGGATCGTCCTTGGTCACGAGCTTCGAGGCGCCTGCGTCCGCCTGGTCGACGTGCATCGAGCGGAACTTGAACACCTCGATCAGCTCGTTGTTGAAGCCGTAGCGCTTCTGACGGAACAGGATCGGGCCTTTCGAATCGAGCTTCACGGCGATGGCGGTGAGGATCATGACCGGCGACAGCACGATCAGCGCCAGCGCGCCGACGATGCGGTCGAAGGCCATCTTCACCACCATGTCCCAGTCGGCGATGGGCTTGTCGAAGACGTCGAGCACCGGCACTGCGCCGATATAGGAGTAGGAGTGCGGACGAAACCGCAGCTTCGACATGTGCGCGGACAGCCGGATGTCGATGGGCAGGACCCACAGCTTGCGCAACATGTGCAGCAGCCGCTCCTCCGCCGAGATCGGCAGGGTGAAGATGATCAGGTCAAGCCTTGCGCGGCGCGCGAAGGCGACGAGGTCGTCCACCGTTCCGAGTTTGGGATAGCCGGCGGTGGTCTCCGGCGAGCGCTCGTCGCGGCGGTCGTCGAACACGCCAACAATGCGCACGCCCGCGTCGCGCTGCGCTTCGATGGCCTTGATCAGGTCCTCGGCCGGCTTGCCGCCGCCAACGATGGCTGCCAGCCGATCGAGGCGTCCCGCCTCCGTCAGGCGCCTGACCACCACGGTGAGCCCGATGCGCCCGGCCGCGAGCGCGCCGAGGCCGCCGACATAGAGGCTGAGCAGCCACACCCGCGACACGCTCTCCCCCGCCTTGAGAAAGAACAGGACAGCCAGGGCAAGCATGAACACGAGGCTCCAGCCGCCGAACAGCCTCAGCGCCTGCGGCGCGAAGGCGCGCATCGCGCCCAGATGGTAGAGATGCAGCGCCTGGAATACGAACACCGAGGTCACCGCGATCGAGGGCAGCATCACGAGGTAGGTTGCCTCCCAGCCCACGACCGGAAAGACATAGACGGCGAAGACGATCGCCCCGACCAGCAGGATCACGGCAAGGTCGAGCAGGCGCACCAGGCCGCCGATCATGAGCGGCGACACGGGCTGTCGCTTTGTCTCGAGGCCGAGACGCCTGATCGTCGCCTCCACATCGAGTGACCCGCCGCTCGATGAACCGGCGGTGTCCACCTTCATCATGTCCCGGACATCGAATGCCGACATGATCGACTCTCGCTTGTTGACTAGGCCTGTGACGCCCGAGGCCTACCATGGCTTTCTGGCTGAACGCTTAAGAAGCCGCCGGCACCCCGCCATGGCGACGGCTCGCCACGTCCGGCATCAGGTGACGGCGTGCCGCACCTGCGTGCTGCCGGCCAACCCGCGACGGGCGGCGAGCGCGGCGTAATAGCCCGCCAGCGCGCCCTCGATCATCTGGTCGAGCGTGAAGTGCATGCGCACGAACCCGGCGAGATCGCGCGCCTGTTCGCTCAACGCCTCCTGCGGCATCGCCAGCGCCAGCCCGATGGCACGGGCAAGTTCGGGCGCCGAATCGGGCTCGATCAGCCGATGGGCATGGGCAGGGCCGTAGATTTCGGGGATGCCGCCGACATTGGTCGAGACCAGCGGTTGCGCAGCTGCCGCCGCCTCCAGGATGACATAAGGCAGGGACTCCGCCCGCGACGGCACCACCATGATGCGTCCCCTGGCGAGCGCAGCCCGGATCGGGCCGGGCGGCTCCCATGTGATCTGCTCCGAGATGTCATGGCGCATCGCCAGCGCCCGGAGCTGCTGTTCCTCGGGACCCGAACCCACGATGAGCAGCCGCGGAGCCGTGCCCTTCAGCTTCAGCAGACCCAGCGCCTCGATCAGGGTGTCGATGCCCTTGGCGCTGCGCAGCTCGCCCAGGTAGATGAGGTCGAAGGGCGTGTCCTCGCCATGTCGGATCGGCTCGAACTCCGCGTCCGCCACGCCGTTCAGCACGACGCGATGGTCGGTTCTGGGCGGGTGGCCGACATAGGCCACGAAGCGATCCAGAATGTAGCGGCTCTCGAAGGTGAACATGTCGGTGGCGGGCTCGAGCCAGCGCTCGACGCCCATGTAGATGCGATGTTCGAGGCTGCCGGGCTTGTAGTTGAAGCTGCCGCCGTGGGGTGTGTAGGCGGTGACATAGCCACGCCCGCGATCGAACCGCGCCGGCAGGCGCCCGTAAAGCCCGCCCTTGGAGCCATGGCAGTGCACGACATCGGGCTGCATCGCCTTGCGGTGGCGGATGAATGCGATCTGCGCCATCAGGTCGGTGCGGCTCGGATAGCGCGACATCGGCACCCGCCTCACGCCCAGCGCCAGCTTCGGCGCCAGCTCCGCCAGCACCCGGTCCGCCCGTTCTCCGCCCGTGCTGGAGTCGCAGAAGATGCCGACCTCATGCCCGCGCGCCAGCTGGCCGTGTGTCAGGTCCAGCACGTTGCGGAACAATCCGCCCAGCGGCGCCCGGAAGACATGAAGGATCCGCAGGCGAGGGGAGGGTGACTGGGCAGGAATGGCCGTCATGGCAAGCCTTCAGAACCACCGTTCGCGGATGGTGATGGTGTCGCCGGGCATCACAGGCTGCGTGATCGGAGCCTTGGCGGTGACGAACTCGCCGTTCACGTGACGGGAGATCACCGCGACATGCCGGTCGGCGCGGGGGGTGAAGCCACCGGCGATGGCGACCGCGGTCTGGATGGTCATGCCGTTGACGAACGGATACTGGCCGGAAGCCGTGACCTCGCCGAGAATGAAGAAGGGCCGGTAGGCGTCGACCTCCACCGAAACCTTCGGCTCCCGCAGGAAACCGCCGCGCAGACGTGCCTCGATGGCGCGCTCGAGCTGCTGGGTGGTGCGTCCCGTCGCGTCCACCGCGCCGATCAACGGCATGGAAATGCGGCCCTGGCTGTCGACGGCATAGACGTTCGACAGGTTGTCCTGCCCGAACACGATGACGCGCAAGCGGTCGCCGGTGGCGAGCTGATAGGGGCCCTTGAAGCGCGAGTCGCCGAAGACATCGCCGACCGCCTCGTAGGCGTGATGGCGCGCGCAGCCTGCCATCGTCAGGCCGCCGATCGCCAGAGCCAGAAAGGTTCGCCGCCGCATCGACATGGCACCGTCCGCACGCACTGAAACAGCAACCGCAGCAATAGTGCGTTAGGGTTAACAAGGCCTTTCGCGATGCATCGCAGATGCACAGGCTCCGGGCGGACCTGGGTCCATGCTTAACCACCCATCAACCTTAATGATGTGTGATCGGCTCGAAATGTTTCCTGTCGCCCGTCTGTCGAGTAATGCTCCATGTCCACAGTCAACGCAGCCCGCAGCCAGTCCGCGCTTGCCGCAGATGGTATGCTCGACCTGAAGGCACTGTGGCAGGCGGTGGTTCGCCATCGCCTGTGGATCATCGGGCCGACGCTGCTGGCGTTCCTGCTGACACTCGTCGCGGTGCACATGGTCACGCCACGCTATACCGGCGAGGCGCGGATCATCCTGGAGAACCGGGACGGCTTCTTCACCCGCCCGGCTGGCGATCGCGACAGCACGGCCGAGCGTTTCGATTCCGAGGCGGTGACGAGCCAGGTTCAGGTCATCATGTCGCGTGACCTGGCACGGGAGGCGGTGCGCCGTCTCAAGCTTGTGGGCAACCCGGAATTCGATGCCGGCGCCGGTCTGTTCGGCTCGGTGCAGCAGCTGATGGTCCGGTTCGGCCTTGCGCGCAATCCGGCCGATCGGACGCCGGAGGACCGGGTTCTCGAGAAATACTATGAGAACCTCCTGGTGTTCCCGGTGGCGCGTTCGCGCATCATCGTCATCGAGTTCACCTCGAAGGATGCCGAGCTCGCGGCCCGCGCCGCCAACACCATTGCAGCCGTGTATCTCGACTCGCTGGAGGAGGCGAAGAAGGACAGCGCGCGGGATGCCTCGCGCTGGCTCGGCAGCGCCATCGGTCCGCTGCGGGAGCGCGTGCGCGAGGCCGAGGCGAAGGTGGAGGCGTTCCGCGCCAATGCCGGGCTGCTGGTGGGCGCCAACAACACCACCATCATCCAGCAGCAGCTCGCCGACCTGTCGCAGCAGCTGTCGAACGCCCGCACCATCCAGGCCGAGTCCCAGGCCAAGGCGCGGCTGATCCGCGACGCCATTCGCACCGGCCGCACCTTCGAGATTCCGGATGTAGCAAACAACGACCTGATCCGCCGGCTGATCGAGCAGCGCGTCAACCTGCGCGCCCAGATCGCGCTGGAATCGCGCACGCTGCTGCCGGAGCATCCCCGCATCAAGGAGCTCACGGCGCAGCTCGCCGATCTGGAATCACAGATCAGGGCAGCTGCGGAGCGCACCGTGCGCACGCTCGAGAACGAGGCGCGCCTCGCCGGCGCGCGGGTCGAAAGCCTCACCCAGACGATCGACGCTCAGAAACGCGCCGTGTCGGAGGCGAACGAGAGCGAGGTGCAGCTTCGCGCCCTGGAACGCGAGGCGAAGGCGCAGCGCGAACAGCTCGAACAGTTCCTCATCCGTCAGCGCGAGGCGCTCGCGCGCGATGCGGAGAACGCGTCGCCGGCCGATGCGCGCATCGTCTCGCGCGCCATCACGCCGCTTGCTCCATCCTTCCCGAAGAAGGCGCCGACAGTCGCGGTGGTGACGCTGGCGACGCTGTTCCTTGCGCTGGCCACCGTGATCTCGCGCGAGCTACTGTCCGGTCGGGCCATCGCAGCGCCTGTGGTTGCTTCGGCGGCTGCGCACGCGGGCAACCCGGCTGATCCTGTCGGCGATGGAGGGCAGGCTGCCCACGGGCGGCCGCGCTTCTCGCGCCTTGGCGAGCCCTCGCTCGATCCGCAGCGTCCGGCTCGGGCCCCTGCAGGCCCTCAACTGGTTGACGAGGAGGCCGCGCTTCAGCGGCCAGGCCCAGGCCTCGACCCGCGCAACGTCCGCCGCGCGCGCGTCGCAGGGCTCATCGCCCATGCCGGCCGGCTCAGCCATGTCCAGCTCATGATGGACGACGCCGGCGCTTGGCACGAGCAGATCATGGCCGCTGCCATCCGCCGTCGGCCCGGCAAGGGGGCGCGCCTTCTGCTCCTCGACGCAGGCACGCGTGCCGGTGTCGTGCGGATGCTCGGAGCGGAACTTGCCGAGGATGATTCCACGGTTCTCGTCGATCTTGCGAGTCTCGATTCCGGGAGCCGACCCGGCCTGTCCGAACTGCTGTCGGGCGACGCCGGCTTCGCGGAGATCATTGACCGCGACCGCGACAGCCGTCTGCATGTCATCGCCGCCGGCCGGGCCGGGCGCGATGCGGTTCTGGGCGCGCCCGACCTGCTCGACATGGCCCTCGATGCTTTGGCAGACGCGTATGGGCTGGTGCTGGTCTCTTCGCCCAGCCGGGACATCTACCGCGACCACGCGGTGCTCGTCCCGCGGATCGACGGCGTCCTTGTGCTGGCCGATCAGGTCTCCAATGGTCACGCCGTCGAGACGGCCTATCGCGCGGCGGAAGGCCACGACCTGCCGGTCGCCATAGCGGTGTTCCACGAGCCGGACGAGACCGCTGGCGACAGGGTGCGGCCCGCGCCGTTTGGCATGGAGCCGCAGCGCGAAGCGACGCCCGTGTGATGGGCGGGGCGCTCAGGTATCCGGTTGCGAGGGTTTCGACCGCATCACGCGCCGCACCAGCCCCAGCGCTGCCGGGTGACGCTTCACCCACCCCTTGGCGCGGCGTAGCAGGCGCGCGGCCTCGGCGGCGAGCCGGCCCCTGGCCGTGATGGCGACGAAACCATCGACCAGCTCCTCCGTCTCGTTGCAGATCGTGGTCTTGTAGCGGGCTTCGCCGACGCCGAGATCGAACATGCGGTAGCCCTCTCCGCAGGCCCAGCGGATCAGCTCGACGAGCAGGATCTCGCCGGGACTGACCTTCATCACGACCGGGTCGGGTTCGAACGATGTCGCCATGCCGCTGAACCGTTGGCCTTGCCGCGCCCCGACATAGGTCGCGACGATCCGGCCCTCGAGTTCGAGCGCGGCCATGAGCAGCGGCGCGTTTGCCGCGCCGTTGTCCGCCCCGGCGCGCAGGAAGGCCCGGGTACCGGCGTTGCGGAACGGATCGGCAAGGCCCATGCTGGCGAAGCGCAGTGCCTTTTGCCGCAGGAACGCCTCCAGAATCCGGTCCACCGTTGCCGCGTCCTGCGCAATGACGAAGCGGGACGCACCCATCTGCGCGAAACGCGTGCGCTTGTTGCGATGCTTCTTGCGCGCGTGGGAGCTCAGGCTGGCGGCCAGCGCTGCATCTGCGTCGGACTGCAAGGGCAGCCGATAGGCCTGGCTCGGGCTTGGGTGCGCGTCGAGCGCCGCCAGCGGGTTCGCGATACCGTCCCACCGCACGGGCTGCGTCTGCATCATGAAAAGGTCGACGCCGCCGATGGCGCGCGCCGCCTCGCGCATGAGGCTGCGGGTCGTGCCGGGGTCCAGACGCGCCGCAAAGGTCCGATCGAACACGCCCATATGGAAATTGGCGTGCTTGCCGCCGAGCATTTGCGCGATGCTGAGTCCCCAGCGTCGCTTCACCACCAGCGGCAGGATCGCGACCGCTCGATCGTCGCCGAGGCTGACGCGCACGCAGGCCAACTGTCCCTCGGCGGGCGTCAGCGCGTGCCGTGCATAGGCGCGAACCCAGTCGAAGCGCTGATAGGGCGTGACGAGGCCACTCACTTCGAGCTGGCGCCAGTCGGCTTCGAGCCCCTCGAGCGGCGCACACGTCGCGACAAGCCCTGAAGCGACGGCAGCGCGGGTGGTCGCCGCGCGATCGAAGGCGGCCGCGCTGAGCCGTGCGGCAGGCGCCGGAACCGGAGAGGACATGGCATCACCATCAGCCTGGACACAGGAACGAACGCAACCATGCACCGGCTCGCCTTAACCGGATGGTGTCGCCGGTTGAGCTAGACCCGCTTGCAACGCCGAAACGCGCCGTCAGGCTGAATCGGGCGTTAACGGGTCAGGCCATGTTGTCATCACAGGATCTGCGACATCTCGGCTTCGCTGCCGCGTTCCGGGCAATCGTGGCGACCGGTGCGCATCGCTGGGGGCGCGGCTTTGCGCAAGGGGTGGGTGCGATCCTGATGCTGCATCACGTGCGGCCCTTCGCCGGAGACGTTTTCGCGCCCAACCGCCTGCTGGAGATCACGCCCGATTTCCTCGACGCAGCGCTGACGCTCGTGCGCGCCGAGGGGTGCGAGATCGTGCCGCTCGATGAATTGCTGGCGCGTCTTGCCGAGCCGAGACGCGATCGCTTCCGCGTCGCGCTGACCTTCGACGATGGCTATCGCGACAACCGCGATATCGCCCTGCCGATCCTGAAGCGCCATCGTGCGCCCTGGACGCTGTATGTCACGACAGGCTTCGCCGATGGCGCGGCGTCGCTCTGGTGGCTTGAGCTGGAAGAGGCGATCCGCCGCCTGCCGCGTATCACGCTGACGATTGCCGGCCGTATGGTTGACGAGGAGGCCGGCGACGCCACGCAGAAGCAGCGCGCTTTCGCAGCGGTCTACCGGGTGTTGCGCAGCCAGCCGGAAACGGTGCTGCGGGAGGCCGTTGGCCGCCTTGCCGCCGAGGCGGGCCTCGACGGCCCCGCGCTGACTCGCAGCCTCTGCCTCGACTGGGACGAACTGCGCGCGCTTGCGGCCGAGCCTGGCCTGACCATCGGCGCGCACACGCTGACGCACCCGCGCCTTGCCCACACGCCCATCCATGTCGCGCAGCCGGAGATGCTCGAAAGCGCCTGTCGGATCGAACGCGAACTGGGCCGTCCCGCCCGCCATTTCGCCTATCCGGTGGGTGACCCCGCCTCGGCGGGAGCGCGCGAGTTTGCGCTTGCCCGCGATCTTGGCTTTGCAAGCGCGGTGACCACACGTCCGGGCCATGTCTTCGCCGGGCACGCCGCGCATCTGCACGCCTTGCCCCGCGTCTCGCTCAATGGGCTTCACCAGAACATGGCGGCGCTCAAGGCGATGCTGTCGGGCGTGCCGTTCTGGGCGCTGAATCGGGGGCGCGAGGTCAACGCCGATTGATCGGCGCGATCACGTCAGCGCGGGATGACGGGCGGCGGCGGCTCGTCCGGGTCCGGCCTCTCCATCCACCTGATCAGCGGCAGCAGCGGCACGATCCAGAACAGGCCGAGAAACGCATACCAAAGGGTCTGCCAGAAGGTGGACGCTTCCGTGATGCGCCCCTGTGCCAGCGCCATGGCCATCAGCGCATAGACGCAGACGAACACCAGCATCACGACGGCTCCGATCAGCTTGCGTTGGCGGCGGCGCATGGCAGGATCCGGCTGGTCGATGGGTCTGCAGTCAGCACAGCTACATAAAGCGTCCCGCTCGGTTCGCAAGCACCCGAGCCGGCCAGCCGGTCGGCCTGCCGGTTGGAGCGACGCAGAGAGGATCGTTGCCCCTGCGGCCATTCGGCTGTTGTGACCGCCGTGCGGCGGCGCTAGAGGCTCAAGGCATGTCTAACACGATCGTCATCCCTCTTGATGACGCCACGCGCGCCGCGCCGGTGGCGACCACCGTGGTTCGCGCCTGGCTGGCCACCATGGCCGCCCTCGTCTTTTGCATGGTGCTCGTCGGCGGTGCGACGCGGCTGACCGACTCCGGCCTCTCGATCACCGAATGGCGCCCGCTGATGGGCGCGATCCCGCCGATGAGCGATGCGGCCTGGGCCATCGAGTTCGAGAAGTACCGCCAGATCCCGCAATACCAGCTCATGAACCGGGGCATGAGCCTCGCCGAGTTCAAGTTCATCTACTGGTGGGAGTGGGGGCACAGGCAGTTCGGCCGCTTCATCGGCCTTGCCTGGTTCCTGCCGCTCGTCTGGTTTGCCTGGAAGGGCTGGGTTCGCGGTCGCCTGTTCTGGACGCTGGCCTTCATCGGCGCGCTCGGCGGCCTGCAGGGCGCCATCGGCTGGATCATGGTGCACTCCGGCCTCCAGCCCGGCATGGTCGCCGTCGCCCCGATCAAGCTGACGCTGCATCTGACGCTGGCATGCGTCATCTTCGCGCTGATCGTCTGGATGTGGTCGCGGCTCGATCCAACCCCCCGCACCGCGGGGGCTGCGCGCGCAGGGTTCGGCGCCAGGCTCGTGCTGGTGCTGCTGTTCGTCCAGATCGCGCTGGGCGGGCTGGTCGCCGGCCTCGATGCGGGCCTGGCCTTCAACACCTGGCCCCTGATGGACGGACGTCTGATCCCCGAGGCGGCAATGCTGTTCTCCCAGACCCCCATGATCCAGAACTGGGTGGCGAGCGTGCCGCTGGTGCAGCTCAACCATCGGCTTGGCGCCTATCTGCTGCTCGGCGTTGCGATCTGGCACGCCCTGGCGGTGAGGCACACCATGGCGGGCAAGCCGGAGAGCCGGCGCGCCATGCTGCTGGCCGTTCTGGTGACGGCGCAGGCCATGCTCGGCATCGTCACGCTGCTGTTGCACGTTCCGCTCTGGGCCGGCCTCGCCCACCAGGGCTTCGCCATCGTCGTGCTTGCCGGGGCGGTGCGGCACGTTGAGCGGGCGCGGGCCTGAACCGGGTGCTGACGGGCGGGTCCCGGTCTTGCTGTCGAGCCCGGCCATGACGCCTTAGCCCTGATGGCCGGGTCCACGCCCGGCCATGACGGGTTTCAGGCCGCAAGCGCCTGATCGAGATCGGCGATGATGTCGGCCGCGTCCTCGATGCCGATCGACAGACGCACCACCTCGGGCCCGGCGCCGGCGGCGATCCTCTGGGCGTCGGTGAGCTGGCGATGGGTGGTCGAGGCGGGATGGATCACCAGCGAGCGGGTGTCGCCGATGTTGGCGAGATGGCTGAACAGCTTGAGGTTCGATACGAGCTTGACGCCGGCCTCGTAGCCGCCCTTCAGCCCCATCGTGAACACCGCGCCCGCACCCTTCGGCGTGTAGCGCCTCGCGAGGTTGTGGTAGCGGTCGCCCGGCAGGCCCGGATAGCTCACCCAGCTCACCGCCTTGTGGCCCTGCAGATGGGTCGCCACAGCCAGCGCGTTGTCGCAATGCCGCTGCATCCTCAGTGCCAGCGTCTCGATGCCGGTAAGCAGCAGGAAGGCGTTGAACGGCGACAGCGCGGGGCCGAGATCGCGCAGCGACAGCACCCGCGCTGCGATGGCGAAGGCGAAGCTGCCGAAGGTCTCTCCCAGCACCATGCCGTTGTATTCGGGCCGCGGCGCAGAGAGCATCGGATAGCGGGCATCGCCCACCCAGTTGAACGAGCCGCCATCGACGAGAAGGCCCCCGATGGAGTTGCCATGCCCGCCGAGAAACTTCGTGGCGGAATGGATGACGATATCGGCGCCATGCTCGAACGGCCGGATCAGGTAAGGGGTCGCCATGGTGTTGTCGACGATCAGCGGCACCTTCGCCTTCTTCGCGATGGCGGCGATGGCCGCGATGTCGACGATCACACCTCCCGGATTGGCGATGGATTCGATGAAGATCGCCTTGGTGCGCTCGCTCAGCGCGGCCTCGAAGGTGCTCGGGTCGTCGCTGTCGGCCCAGACCACGTTCCAGCCGAAGCTCTTGTAGGCGTTGTTGAACTGGTTGATCGAGCCGCCATAGAGCTTGCGCGCGGCGATGAACTCGTCGCCGGGCTGGAGCAGGCAGTGGGTAGTCCGGAACGCGGCCCCATGGCCCGCGGCCACCGCCAGCGCCGCCGTGCCGCCCGCCCGTGCGGCTCCCCGCTCCTCCAGCACGGCGTTCGTCGGGTGGCCGAGGCGGGGGTAGATGTTGCCGAAAGGCTGGAGCCCGAACAGCGATGCCGCGTGGTCGACATCGTCGAACACGAAGGACGTGTTCTGGTCGATCGGCGTGGCGCGCGCGCCCGTTGCGGCGTCGGGCGCGGCTCCGGCGTGGACGGAC
>CAZDUL010000157.1:0-8690 GCA_964508635.1 uncultured Allobosea sp.
AACTGGCTCTACGCCCGGCGCTTCGGCGGCAGGATGCTGCTGCGTATCGAGGACACGGACCGCGAGCGCTCGACCGAGGCGGCGATCAACGCCATTCTCGACGGGCTGTCCTGGCTCGGGCTCGATTGGGATGGCGAGCCGATCCGCCAGTTCGCCCGGGCCGAGCGTCACGCGCAGGTGGCCCACGCCCTGCTGGCCAGCGGCCGCGCCTATCGCTGCTATGCCACGCCGCAGGAACTGGAAGAGATGCGGGAGCAGGCGCGCAAGGAGGGCCGCCCGATGAAATATGACGGCCGCTGGCGCGATCGCGACCCGGCCCATGCGCCGGATGGCGTCAGACCGGTCATCCGGCTGCGCGCGCCGACGGACGGCGAAACAGTGGTCGAGGACCAGGTGCAGGGCCGGGTCGTCTGGCAGAACAAGGATCTCGACGACCTCGTGCTGCTGCGCTCGGACGGCACGCCGACCTACATGCTCGCGGTGGTGGTCGACGATCACGACATGGGCGTGACCCATATCATCCGCGGCGACGACCACCTGACCAACGCCGCGCGCCAGACGCAGATCTATCAGGCGCTGGGTTGGGACGTGCCGGTGATGGCGCATATCCCGCTGATCCACGGGCCCGACGGCGCCAAATTGTCGAAGCGCCACGGGGCGCTGGGCGTCGAGGCCTATCGCGAGATGGGCTATCTGCCCGCCGCGCTGCGCAATTATCTGGTTCGGCTCGGCTGGTCCCATGGCGACCAGGAAGTCTTCTCGACAGAGGAGATGGTGGCGGCGTTCGATCTGCCCGCGATCGGCCGTTCGCCGTCGCGTTTCGATTTCGCCAAGCTGGAGAACCTCAACGGTCTCTACATGCGCCAGACGCCGGACGAGGAGCTGCTCGCGGCCATCGAGAGGTTGCTGCCGCAGATCGGTCCGGCTCGCGGGCTGCCCGCCGTTTTGCCGGACGCGCTTCGCAACAGGCTGCTCGCGGCGATGCCGGGGCTGAAGGAGCGCGCGAAGACGCTGGTCGAGCTTCTTGATAATGCGGCCTATCTCTATACGCCGCGCCCGCTGCCTTTCGAGGAGAAGGCGCTGGCAACGCTTGATCCCGCAGCGCGCCGGCGGCTTGGCGCGCTCACACCGGAGCTTGAGGCGGTAGCCGATTGGTCGGCGGCGGCGACCGAGGCCGCCGTGCGCCGGTTCGCCGAGCGGGAAGGCGTCAAGCTCGGGCAGGTGGCGCAACCGCTGCGCGCAGCCCTGACGGGCCGCGTGACCTCGCCCGGTTTGTTCGACGTTCTGGCCGTTCTGGGTCGTGAGGAGAGCCTGGCGCGCATCCGTGATGTTGCGGATGCAGCATGAGGCTTGAGGCCTGAGGGTTCGCCCTCCCGTCAAACCTTTGGCTCTGTTGCTGCAATGCGATAGATGGGCTAGCAGCGTATGGAACCCGCAGCCACGGCCATGTCGTGCCCTGGCGGATCGCTGAGCCTGCCTTGGTCGAAGGCAGGACCAGGCCAGCGGGACGAGGCTTGGGAAGCGCGGGGGGCGGAACCCGCCGCAGGAAGGTGAGATCGTCATGAACGCGAACGTCGGCAGGATGGTGATCGACAGCAAGGCCCTCGACCTGCCGGTGAAGGCCGGCACCATCGGCCCCAGCGTCATCGATATTGGCAAGCTCTACAGCCAAACCGGGATGTTCACCTACGATCCCGGCTTCACCTCGACCGCGGCGTGCGAGTCGAAGATCACCTACATCGATGGCGATGAGGGTATCCTGCTCTATCGCGGCTACCCGATCGAGCAGATCGCCGAGCATGGGGACTTCCTGGAAACCTGCTATCTGCTTCTCTACGGGGAGCTTCCAACCGCCGCGCAGAAAGCCGATTTCGACTACCGGGTCACCCGCCACACCATGGTGCACGAGCAGATGGCCCGGTTCTACCAGGGCTTCCGGCGCGATGCGCACCCGATGGCGGTGATGGTGGCAGCCGTCGGGGCGCTTTCGGCCTTCTATCATGACTCGACCGACATCTCGGATCCGCACCAGCGGATGGTGGCGTCGATGCGCATGATCGCAAAGGTGCCGACGCTCGCGGCGATGGCCTACAAATACAATATCGGCCAGCCCTTCATTTATCCGAAGAACGACCTGGACTACACATCGAATTTCCTGCGCATGTGCTTTGCCGTGCCGTGCGAGGAATACAAGGTCAATCCGGTTCTGTCGCGCGCGCTGGACCGCATCTTCATCCTGCACGCCGACCACGAGCAGAACGCCTCGACCTCGACAGTGCGGCTTGCAGGCTCTTCGGGTGCCAATCCGTTCGCCTGCATCGCGGCCGGCATCGCCTGTCTGTGGGGGCCGGCCCATGGCGGCGCGAACGAGGCCGCGCTGAAGATGCTCGACGAAATCGGCCACGTGGAGAATATCCCCAAATACATCGCACGGGCCAAGGACAAGAACGATCCGTTCCGCCTGATGGGCTTCGGACACCGGGTCTACAAGAATTATGATCCGCGCGCCAAGATCATGCAGAAGACCTGCCATGAGGTGCTGAGCGAGCTCGGCATCAAGGATGATCCGCTTCTGGATGTCGCGGTCGAGCTGGAGCGCATCGCGCTGTCCGACAGCTACTTCATCGAGAAGAAGCTCTATCCCAATATCGATTTCTATTCCGGCATCACACTCAAGGCGATGGGCTTCCCGACCTCGATGTTCACGGTGCTGTTCGCTGTGGCCCGTACGGTGGGCTGGATCGCGCAGTGGAAGGAGATGATCGAGGATCCGAGCCAGAAGATCGGCCGCCCCCGCCAGCTCTACACGGGGGCGCCGCAGCGCGACTACGTGCAGATCAGCAAGCGCAAGTAAGCGGATCCCTCGCATCACTTGCGCGGATCGTCCGGCCGGAACGATGGGGCGGCTGCGAGACGCCGCCCCCTCTGGTTGTGCATATGCGGCTCCCGCCTGCCCTCGATCCCGACATCAACGCTGAGACAAGACCGGGGATCGAAACCTTCGCTGCCGTGGTCGCCTTTCAGACGAAGCGCACGTCGTCGGCGATCTCGATCGTCATCATGTCGTGGGCTGCACGCACATGTGCGGGCAGCCGCGCGCTCAACCTGGCGTGGTCGAGATCGGTATGCAGGTTGGTGAGCACGGCCTGCCGCGGCGCCATCCGGGCAATCCAGCCGAGCGCCTCCTTGACCGTGAAATGCGTCCTGTGCGGGGCGTCGCGAAGCGCATCCAGGATCCAGAGATCGAGACCGGCGAAGGCGTCCGCCACGGCCTCGGGGATCAGGCTCACATCGGGCAGGTAGGCGACTCCGTCGAAGCGAAAAGCCAGCGCATGGATATCGCCGTGGATGACCTCGATCGGCAGCACGTCGAGCCGGCCGCCCGGGCCATCGACATGGAACGGGGTGCCCGCCGTGATCCGCCGCGCGATGGCGATGGGCGGATAGCTCGACCCTTCCGCCATCTCGAACAGATAACGGAAGCGCTCGCGCAGCAGGGCCTCCGTCGTTGCGTCCATGTGGATTTCGACGGTGCGTCCCATGTGCAGCACCAAGGGGCGCAGATCGTCGAGGCCGTGGGTATGATCGGCATGCTCATGGGTGATCAGCACGCCGTCTAGCCGCTTCACATCGGCGTCGAGAAGCTGCTCGCGCAGGTCGGGGCCAGCGTCGATCAGCACGGTGGTGACTCCGTGCGGCCCGATCCGTTCGACCAGGGCTGCGCAACGCCTGCGGCGATTGAGCGGGTTTGCCGGATCGCAATGCCCCCATCCCGAGCCCACGCGCGGCACACCGCCGGACGATCCGCAGCCCAGGATCGTGACCCGCAACCGCGCCCTCGACATCATGCGGCGGAACCGATCGTCGCGGGGCTGGCATTGGCCATGCGCGAAAAGACGCGCTCGGCATTCGCCGTGGTGATCGCTGCCATTGCGTCCGGCTCAACGCCCCTGATGCGGGCCAGGACGGCTGCGGTGTGGGTGACGTGCGCCGGCTCGTTGCGTTTGCCGCGAAAGGGCTCGGGTGCGAGATAAGGCGCGTCGGTCTCCACCAGCAACCGATCCTGCGGGATGGTCGCGGCGATCTCCCGCAGCGCTTCGGAGCGCCTGAAGGTCAACATGCCCGAAAACGAGATGTGGAAGCCGAGAGCAACTCCGACCGCGGCCAGCTCGGCCGTCGAGGAGAAACAATGCAGGATGGCGCCGAACGCGCCCTTTTCGTGCTCCTCGCGCAGGATCGCAATCATGTCGTCGTCGGCATCGCGCGCGTGGATGACCAGCGGAAGGCCGCTGGCGCGCGCCGCAGCAATATGAGTCCGAAACACGCGCTGCTGCACATCGCGCGGGCTCTTGTCGTAGAAATAGTCGAGCCCGGCTTCGCCGATGGCGACGCAACGCGGATGGTCGCAAAGTGTCAGCAGCGCATCGACGCTGGTATCCGGCTCGACCGCGGCGTTGTGCGGATGCGTGCCGACCGTGAAGAACAGCTGCGGGTGCGCCTCGGCAAGGGCGCGATAGGTCTCAAAGCGCGACACATGAGTCGAGATCGTCACCATGCGCGTCACGCCGGCGGCGACGGCGCGAGCGATCACGGCGTCGATCTCGCCGATCAGATCGGGAAAGTCGAGATGGCAATGGCTGTCGACCAGAGCCATCAGGCCTGCCCCATCGCCGGTGCCGGCTCGACATAGCGGGGAAACAGGCCCTCCGGCGTCGGCAGGGCGACGCCGGGCCTGAGACGGTGCAACGCTCCCATATGCGCGAAATCGCGGGCATCCGGCGGCACCGCCAGCAGATCGAGCAGCTTCGCGGCCGCCGTCGGAATGGCTGGCTGGGCGAGGATTGCGCATTGGCGCAGGACCTCGGCGGTGACGTAGAGCACCGTTGCCATGCGGGCGGGATCGGTCTTGCGCAGCACCCACGGCGCTTGCGCGGCAAAGTAGCGGTTGGCCTCGGCAACCACGCCCCAGACTTCGTTGAGAACGCCATGGATGGCGAACGCTTCCATGTGTTCGCGCGCTTTGCCGATCAGGGCGTCTGCCGCTTCCAGCATCGCCGTGTCGTCTGGCGTGAAGGCGCCGGGCGTCGGCAAGGCGCCGTCCAGATTCTTGGCGATCATCGAGAGCGATCGCTGCGCCAAATTGCCGAAATCGTTGGCAAGGTCGGCATTGATCCGGTTGACGATCTGTTCGTGCGAGTAGCTGCCGTCCTGGCCGAACGGCACCTCGCGCAGGAAGAAATAGCGCAGCTGATCGATGCCATAGGCTTCAGCCAGATTGAACGGGTCGAGCACATTGCCGACCGACTTCGACATCTTCTCGCCCTTGTTGAGCAGGAAGCCATGGCCGAAGACCCGCTTGGGCAAGGGCAGGCCCGCCGACATCAGGAAGGCCGGCCAATAGACCGCATGGAAGCGCGTGATGTCCTTGCCGATGATGTGGACATCGGCCGGCCAGTAGCGCCAGCGCGGGTGCGATTCGTCTGGAAAGCCGCAGCCCGTCAGATAGTTGTTCAAGGCATCGACCCACACATACATCACATGCCTCGGATCGCCGGGAACGGGCAGCCCCCAGTTGAAGGTGGTGCGGCTGATCGACAGGTCGTCGAGGCCACCCTTCACGAACGAGACGATCTCGTTGCGGCGGGTTTCCGGCACGATATAGCCGGTGTCGTAAAGCTCCAGCAGGCGCTCGCCATAGCGCGAGAGGCGGAAGAAATAGCTCTCTTCCTCCACCCACTCGACCGGTGTGCCCTGCCCGCCGAGCCGCGTCCCGTCAGGCTGAAGCGTGGTTTCCTTCTCGTCATAGAAGGCCTCGTCGCGCACGGAATACCAGCCGGCATATTTCGACAGGTAGATGTCGCCATTTGCGTGCATGCGCCGCCACAGCTCCTGCGTGGACACGAGGTGATCGGGGTCCGTGGTGCGGATGAACCGGTCGAAGCTGAGGTTCAGCGCCTCACCCATCGCCTTGAAGCGTGCCGCAAGCTCATCGACATAGGCTTTCGGAGTGACGCCCCTCGCTTCGGCGGTGCGCTGCACCTTCTGGCCATGCTCGTCGGTGCCGGTCATGGCGAAGACATCGAAGCCGTCGAGGCGCTTGAAGCGGGCGATGGCGTCGGCCGCCACGACCTCATAGGCATGGCCGATATGCGGCGGCCCGTTGGGGTAGGAAATCGCGGTTGTCAGATAGAATTTCGGCTTGTCGGTCATGGCGAGAACAGCGCTCCGGCCGGGTCATGTCTGCAATCGAAAAGGCCGGGTGCACCACACCGTGCGCACCGCGCGCATACAGGGGCGCTCAGCCCCCGCGCATGCGCATGACGGCGTCTGACAGATCGCTCAGGATCGACAGCACCAGCGGACGGCGATCTAGATTCAACACATCGGTCTCCCGGGCGGCGCGGGCGGACTTGTCCCACACCTCGGCCAGCGGTGCAAGGCGATGCGGCCCTGCAGCGGCTTGCGCACGGAGCCTGTCCTGCATCCAGGCCTCGAGCGTGTCGATGAACAGCGCAAAGGCGCGATCGTTGCTCCTGCCCTGAAGGCTCTCTGCGAGGGCCAGCGCTGCAGCCCGGTCATGGCGGGGCATGGAGTCGAGCAGAGCGCGCGTGCCCTCGATCAGTGCCTGCATCTCGGGATCGAGCCTCACCAGCGCCCGACGCACCGAGCCCTCGCCGAGCCGCGCCGCGCGCTCGCGCTCTGCAGCGGCGGCATGGGGCGCCTGCTCGGCCAGCACGCGCAGGGTCTCGGCCTGCGACATGGGGCCGAATTCCAGCTTGCGGCATCGCGAGCGGATGGTCGGGAGCACCCTGTGCGGCCGATGCGCGACGATCAGGAACACCGTGCGCGCCGGCGGTTCCTCGATCAGTTTGAGCAGGGCGTTGGCGCTGTTGCGGTTGAGGTCGTCCGCACTGTCGACGATGCCCACGCGCCAGCCCCCGAGAGCGGCCGTCGCGCCGAAGCTTTCGATGGCCCGGCGGACGACGGCAACCGAAATGTCCTGAGCCGTCTTCTTGCCGTCTGCGGTCAGCCCGCGCCGGATCGCCACGAAATCGGGATGGGCCAGCTGCGCGACGAGACGCGCTGCGTTGTGGCGCGCATCCACGGCGAAGCCTTCGCCCGGCTCCAGCGGCGCACCGAGAATGTGCTTGGCCATCAGATAGGCGAAGGTCGCCTTTCCGACGCCTTCGGGGCCGCCGATCAGCCACGCATGGTGCATGCGCCCGGATGCCCAGGCTTCCAGAACCTCCTGCACGGTCCGCGTGTGCCCGATCAGCCGCCTTGTCTCGCGCGGGTGGTCGTGGCCCTCGAGCCTGTCGGGATCGTCCTGCCTCTCGCCCATGCGACCGCTCTCAGGTGTCCGGGCCCGATCGAGTCGTCTCCGGCTGCGGCACGGGCAGCCGCAGGCGCAGGGCGTCCCATGCCAGATCCAGCACAGCATCCGGAGCAAGGCTCGCATCGATGACGATGCAGCGTTCCGGCTCGCGCTCTGCAATCTCGAGAAAGGCCTGCCTCAACCGCGTGTGAAAGCCCCTGCCCTCGCGCTCGAAGCGATCGGCCGCCTCCTCCCCGCGACGTGCGGCCGCGCGGGCGAGCCCGATCTCGACCGGCACGTCGAGGATCAGCGTGAGGTCGGGTCGAAAGCCGTCGAGCGCGACACGCTCGAGAGCCTCAAGGAGATCCCGTGGCAGCCGGCCGAGCGCGCCCTGATAGGCCCGCGTCGAGTCGGCGAAGCGGTCACAGATCACCCAGTCGCCGCGCGCCAGCGCCGGCTTGATGGTCAGCGCGACATGATCCATCCGCGCCGCCTGGAACATCAGCGCCTCGGCGAACGGTCCATGGGGCGCCACCGCACCGGACAGGAGAAGCTCTCGGATGGCTTCGGCCTTTGGCGAGCCGCCCGGCTCGCGCGTCACGATCGACGCAACGCCGGCGTCGGCGAGCCGTTGGCGCAGCCCCTTCGCAAGGGTCGACTTGCCGGCGCCCTCGCCGCCTTCGAGCGTGATGAACGAGCCGCGCCGCGGCGCGCCCGCCTCTGCAGGATCTGTCACGGCTTCATTCCGCTGGCAGCCGTGGCGCCGCCTTGTAAGAGCCGGCGCAGCCACCCGGTGGACAGCTCGAGCGCGGCGTCGCCGGCGCGCTGCGTGAGGGACCCTGCCGGGACAGCCTCGGTCGCGATCAGCGGCATGTCGAGCGCGCGCAGGTCGCCCCTGTCGATGATCAGGCGGGCAACCTCCGCCCCTTGCGCGACCGGCGCCCTGATCGGGCCGCGATAGACGATCCGGCCGCGAACCTGATCGCTCTGCCCTCGCGGCACCAGCATCTTCACAGCGCGTGCGGCTGCGACGGGTGCCGTCGCGCGCGCGCCGCCGAAGACGGCCACCTCGCCGATCACTTCGCCGGCTGCGAAGATCTGCCGCGCCTCGAACGACCGAAAGCCCCAGTCGAGAAGCTTGCGAGCCTCGATGCCGCGATCGCGCGCCGTCTTGAGTCCGCTGACGGCCACGATCAGTCTCTGGCCGCCCTGAACCGCCGATCCGACCAGCGAAAAGCCGCTCTCCTCGATGTTGCCGGTCTTCAGCCCGTCCGCCCCGATGTCCATGGCAAGAAGGGGGTTCCGGTTCTGCTGGCGCACACGGTTCCACTGGAATTCGCGCTGCCCGAACAGCGGATAGAGGTCCGGGTAGGTC